>DASTWH010000067.1:0-2987 GCA_035758735.1 Gaiellaceae bacterium | reverse complement strand
GGGGCGCTTTCTCGCGTTTCGAGCTGCTAATCCTGGGAACTGCGTCGGAGTCGTCGTTCCAACGTACGAGAGGAGGGGGTCATGGCACTACGAACTGCAGTCGCCTTCGTCGTCGTCGTGCTGGCCGTTTCGGTAACTGCGGCCGCAGCTCCCGGCAAGGGCCCGAAGGCTGACACGACCTCGAACGGCGTGCAGTGCACGCTGCCCGAGTCGAACGCCGAGGGGATCGTCATCCTCAGCAACTTCTATCCGGGCTACTGGTGGGACCACACGGACCTCACGATCGCCGTCCAGGCCCATCCGAGCGCCACGAGCGAGCAGCTTGGTGCGATTCGTGGCGCGATCGCGACGTGGTCGAGCACGCTCGAGGAGTGCTTCGGCGGCCTGATCACGCTCACCGACGTGACGGGTAGCAAGCGCCAGGCAGCCGACATCGTCGTGCACTACGTGCCGACAGCCGGAGGCGTCGTGTTCGGCGGCTATGCGATCTGTGGAGACCACGGATGTCCGAACATCCTCGTCCGCTCGGATCTCCCTCCCAGCCTCGACCGGGATCCGTACGACCCCGAGTACCTCGGCTGGGTCACGCTGCACGAGCTCGGTCACGCGCTCGGCCTCGGCCACACGACGAACCTGCTCGAGAGCACCGACCTGATGGGGTACGGATGGCCGGACCTCGGTGACCCGGTCCTGTCCGACTGCGACATCGATGCGCTCGCGTTCGTCTGGGCGTGGGCGATCGACGGAACGGATCCGACCCCGCCCGGTGAGGGCCCGTACGACTGCTCACTCGACTGACGCAAGCAGGAAGGCAACGCGCACGAGGCAGGCACGACGCCCGCCTCGTGCGCGAGTGCTGAGAGCACACTCCCAGCTCGCTTACGCGCGGTGGAAGACGGCCTCGACGTTGTTGCCGTCGGGATCAAGGACGAACGCCGCGAAGTAGTGGCCGGAGTACGCGGGCCTGAGGCCGGGCGGGCCGTTGTCCGTCCCACCGTGACGCAATGCAGCGTCGTGCCAGCGTGTGACGGCTTCCTCGCTCGGTGCGGTGAAGGCGACGTGCGCCCCGATGGTCACTCGGTCGCGGCCCGGCTCTCCGCCGACCGTATGCAGGCTGAAGTCGTCGTCCTCGCCGCGACCGAACAGGACGTATGCGTCCCCCTCGAACTCGCCTTCGCCCAGCACGGCGAAGCCGAGCTCGCCCAGCGCCGCTTCGTACATCCGGCGGCTGGCGGGCAGGTCGCCGACGCGGATGCCGACGTGGTCGATGACGCCGGTCACGGCGGCTCACCCTACGTGTTGGCCAACAAACGAACGGAACGCGCAAGTTTTCACCGCGCGTGGCATCCATTCAACAGGGGGAACGAACACGCCAGGGTCGGACGGTGGTTGCGCGGCGGCACGACCATCGCCTGGCCCTGGCGGCTGGATCGTTTGGCGAGGGTCTACGCCGACGAGCGGGCAGCTGCGGCGAGATCGCCCACCGGCGGCGGAGGAGCATGCGTGATGCCGGCTGCTGCGTAGACCTCGTCCTGATCGAGCGTCTCGTGCTCGAGCAGCTCGTTCGCGAGCGAGTCGAGGCGGCCCCGGTTCGCCTCGAGGAGCGCGACGACCTCGTCGTGCGCCTCGGCGACGATGCGTCGAATCTCCTCATCGAGGAGCTTCTGCGTCTCGGCCGACACTTCCGATGCGCCCGGAAGGAACGGCCCCGAGCCGTCCCTGGAGATGACCGAGACGGGCCCGATCGCGTCGCTCATGCCCCACCGGCCCACCATTTGCCGTGCGAGCGCGGTCAGCTGCTCGATGTCCGATTCGGCTCCCGTGCTGATCTCGCCGAACACGATCTCCTCGGCAGCCCTGCCGCCGAGCGCAGACTTGATCTTCGCGAGGATCTCCGGCTCGAGGTAGTTGAAGCGGTCGGCGTCCGGCGCCGAGAACGTCACGCCCAGGGACATCCCGCGCGGGATGATCGACACCTTGCGAACGGGATCGGAGCCCGGAGTCAGCATCCCGACGATCGCGTGGCCGGCCTCGTGGTACGCCGTGCGCCTGCGGTCCTCATCGCTCAGCATCACGCGCCGCTCCGCACCGAGGAGGATCCGTTCGAGCGCGTCGGTGAAGTCTTCCTCCTGGACCACCTCGTGCGCACGCCGCGCGGCAGTCAAGGCCGCTTCGTTGACGAGATTTGCCAGGTCGGCGCCGACCATTCCGGGCGTCGTCGCGGCGATGCGCGCCAGGTCGACGTCCGATCCGAGCGGGACGCCGCGCGTGTGCACGCGGAGGATTGCCTCGCGTCCGGCGCGGTCCGGCGGCTGGACCGCTACCCGACGGTCGAAGCGGCCAGGGCGGAGCAGCGCCTGATCGAGGACGTCGGGCCGGTTGGTCGCGCCGATGACGATGACACTCGTGGCGGAATCGAACCCGTCCATCTCGGTGAGGATCTGGTTCAGCGTCTGCTCGCGCTCGTCGTTTCCGCCGCTGAAGCCGGCGATGCCGCTCGTTCGCGAGCGGCCGACTGCGTCGAGCTCGTCGATGAAGACGATCGCCGGGGCGTTCTCCTTCGCGTCCTTGAACAGATCGCGTACACGGGCCGCCCCCACGCCGACGATGGCCTCGACGAACTCCGATGCGGCGATCGAGAAGAACGGCACGTCCGCCTCGCCGGCGACGGCGCGTGCGAGAAGTGTCTTCCCGGTTCCGGGTGCCCCTGCGAGCAGGACGCCGTGCGGGATGCGGCCGCCCAGCTTCCTGTACTTGTCCGGGTGGCGAAGGAAGTCGACCACCTCGGTGAGCTCCTCCTTCGCTTCATCGATTCCGGCGACGTCGGCGAAAGTCACCTTGTCTTCCGTCGGCGCGTACCGACTCGCCCGCGATCGTCCGAACGAGCCGAGCGCGTTCTGGACGTTGCCGGACCGGCGATAGAGCCAGAAGAGCAGGAGGACGAAGAGAATCGTCGGACCGAAGCCGAACACGATCGTCTTCCACAA
>DASTWH010000407.1:0-8574 GCA_035758735.1 Gaiellaceae bacterium | reverse complement strand
TGGCGCTCCGGGTCCGATTCCTTCACGCTCTTCGCAGCTTCAGCGCGTCGGCCGACCTGACGGTCGAGCCGGGCGAGACGGTCGCCCTCGTCGGCCCGTCCGGAGCGGGGAAGACGACTGCCCTGCGCGTCGTCTCGGGCTTGCTGAAGCCGGACGAGGGCCTCGTCTCGCTGGACGACGTGGTGCTGCTCGACACGACTCGGGGCGTCGACGTCCCGCCGGAGCGACGTCGGGTCGGCTACCTGTTCCAGGAGTACGCCCTCTTCCCGCACCTCGACGTCTGGCACAACGTGCGCTTCGGAGCAGGGAACAACGCGGACGTCGGGCCCCTGCTCGAGCGCTTTCGGATCGCCGAGCTCGCGCACGCCCGAGTCACGCAGCTGTCCGGAGGCGAGCGCCAGCGCGTCGCTCTCGCCCGCGCGCTCGCGCGTGACCCGGCGCTGCTGCTGCTCGACGAGCCCCTCTCGGCTCTCGACGCCCACACGCGAGCGGGCGTGCGGGCGGAGCTGCGCGAGCTCCTCGACGAGCTCGGCCTCCCCACGATCCTCGTGACGCACGACTTCGAGGACGCGGCGACCCTCGCGCATCGGGTCGGCGTGATCAGCGACGGCGAGGTGCTGCAGCTCGCGGCGCCGACCGACCTCGTGGCCGTCCCACGCGACGCATTCGTCGCGAGCTTCACAGGGGCGACCGTTCTCCCCGGGCGAGTCGTCGAGGTGAAGGACGGCCTGCGACACGTCGCGCTCGACGGTGGCCTCGCGCTCTGGAGCGCGGACGAGGGAGACGGCGAGGTGAACGTCGCGGTCTATCCGTGGGACGTCTCGCTCGGCTCGTACACGCCCGACGACTCCCGGATGAACCATCTGAGCGCGGCGGTCGTCTCCGTCGCGCCGATGGGCAACCGCACACGCGTGCGGGTGGGCCCGATCGTCGCCGAGATCACAGCGGCGTCGGCGGAGCGGCTCGACCTTCGGCCGGGCGTGATGGCGACCGCGTCGTTCAAGGCGACGGCGGCACGCCTGTTCCCGCGTTGACTACGCGACCTCGACCGAGTCGAGGCCGATCCAGGCCGCGAGCGCCTCGATCTCCGCCGCGACCGCGTTCGCGATCGGCTTCGTGAAACGCACGTCCTCGTGGATCGCGTGCACGTGCAGCACCGATCCCTTGCGGTCGGCCGTGGCGTCGAGCTTCCCGACGAGACGGTCCTCGTGGAGGATCGGCAGGGCGAAGTAGCCCCACCGGCGCTGCGCCGCGGGCTTGTACATCTCGAGCGTGTACTCGAAGTCGAAGAGGTCGAGCGCCCGCTCGCGGTCGTGCACGAGACGGTCGAAGGGAGACAGGAGCGCCGTTCTTCCCTCGAAGCGTCGGTCGAGCGCCTGTGGGTCGACCCGCCACTCTCCCTCGGTTCCCTCCACCTCCGCGGGCTCGCCTCCGACCTCCTCGTGGATCCGCTCGCCGAGAACACCTGTGACCTCCGGGCGCGCGATGCCGAGTGCCCGGATCCGACGCTCACCCATCGCGCTGCGCGCGTCCGCGAGAGGGAGCACGTCGCCGACCGGCGGGTAGACGCGCTCCGCGAGATCCCACAGCCGCTGGCGTCCGCGGCGGTGCGCGGTCGCGACCTGGCCGCGCGCGGAGAGGAACTCGAGCATCTGCGTGACGTTGCGGTTCCCCGTCCAGCCGGACGACTGCCACGGGACGACGCTCGTGTCGGGGATGTCCCGCGAGAGGAGCGGCCCCGACTCACGAAGCCGCTCCAGGATGTCGCGACGGAAGGAGTCGTTCGCATCGAGCCAGCGCGCGGCGGACGGGCCGGGGACCGCGTGGTAGCGTCTCGGCTCGTCCGCGAACGGCCAGGCCGCCATCGAGGCGAGCTGCAGTCCGAGATCGGCCGTCGGACGAATGATCGCCCGCACCTCGTAGAGCGTTCGCTCCTGCTCGAGAGCGGCGGTCAGCTGCGACGGTCGGTACGCGTCGCCGACGCGCGACCACAGCACGAGGTCTGCGCTCGGTGCGATCGCCGCCGTGGGATCGAGTTGGACGAGGGTGAGGTGACTGATCACCTCGAGCAGGTCCGTCGAACGGGGCGCGTCGAGGAGCTGAGCCTGGATCGCGATGCGTCTGGCCTCGGTCTTGCTGAGGCGATGGACGGCCATTGCGGTGACGCTACAGAACGGTCGTCAGAGGGAGCGTCCGCGGGCCGCGACGCTCCACGTCGTCTCGTGTACGCCGTGTCGCGTGACTGCCAGCTCGTCGTACAGGTTCACGACGACGCACGCGTGATTCGGCACGATGCGAACGCGCTGGCCGAGCTCCAGGGTGTCTCCATCGGCAAGCGCGACGTGCGCGTGCTCCTCTGAGAGCTTCTCGATCGTCGAGTTGGGAGCCTCCAGGACGAGGCCATGTCCCGGGTCCGGGCCGAGATCCGAGGTCAATGCCTTGGAGCCGGCATCCAGGATCGCGCGGTCCTTTGCAGGCCGGCTGACGACGGTGGCGTGCACGGTGAGCGCGACGTCGTCGAGAGAGGCTGCGCCGGCTGCGATCGACATGCGGTCGTAGAAGGCGTAGTTGCCGACGCGATACTCGGTCACCGTCGGGCGGAGCTCGCCGCTCTCCCACATGGACGGCGTCCCACCGGCCGACACGACGCTGACGTCGAGGCCGCGCCGCTCGGCCCCGGTGACCGCCTCCGCGAAGAAGTGCTCGGCGCCTTCAGGCGCGGGGTACGTGAGGAAGCCGTCGAACCGCAGGGCGTCGTGGCTCGCGACGGTAGCCGCGAGGTCCACGGCCGCCTCGGGTGTCGCGACGCCTGTCCGGCCGAGCCCCGTGTCGCAGTCCACGAGCACGCCCAGCTCTCGCACGGCGCCTCGTGCCGCGCCGGCGAGACCGAGCAGAAGCGCCGGGTCATCGACCGAGACGGCGAGAGCGACCCGTTCGAGCAACGCTCGCAGACGCCGCAGCTTCGCCACGCCGACGATGTTGAACGGGACGAGGATGTCGTCGCAGCCGGCGTCCGCCATCGTCTCGGCCTCGCTCAGCTTCTGACAGGTGATGCCGACGGCGCCGAGCCCCACTTGGCGTCGAGCGATCTCGACGCAACGGTGGGTCTTCACGTGCGGCCGATTCGCCAGCTCGTGCCTGTCGCAGTAGTCCTGCCAGCGGGCGAGATTGCGCTCGAGCCGATCGGCGTCGACGACCGCCGCGGGTGTCTCGATCTCTTCCCAGCTCACGCGGGACGCCGTGCGACCGCCTCGATCTCCACGAGGAGCCCGGGCGGGAGCCCCGCCTGCACGGTGGTACGTGCGGGATAGGGCTCGGTGAAGAACTCGCAGTAGACGGCGTTGTACTCGTCGAACTCGCCGAGGTCGGAGAGATAGGCATTCACCTTGACGACGTCCTCGAGCCCGCAGCCGGCTGCGGCCAGGCACTGGCGGACGTTCGTCAGCGCCTGCCTCGTCTGCGCCTCCATCCCCTCGCCGACCACGGCACCCGTCGCGTCGAATGCGACCTGTCCGGCCGTATAGACGTGGTCGCCGCTGACGACGACCGGCGAGTAGGGCGCCTTCGGCGTCACGACGTCCGGCGGCTGGATGGCCTCGCGTGGCATCTCAGTCCGGGAGTCTCTCACCTGACTCGGGATCGAAGAAGTGAGCTTCGCCGACCACGGGACGCAGTGAGACCCGATCGCCGCGCTGCGGCGAGTGTCGCGCGTTCGAGCGAGCCGTGAGGTGAGCTTCGCCGCCCGCGACCTCCGAGCGGCAGAAGACGTATGAGTCCGCTCCGAGCTCCTCCACGACCTCGACGACCGCGGGAATGCCTTCGGTCGCGATCTCGAGTGCCTCCGGTCGCAGTCCGACGACGACGTCGCCGAGCCCGCGAGCCGAGACCTCGCCGGACGTGGCGGCGCCGAGCGCGACCTTCGCCGCGCCGAGGGAGACGCTCCCGTTCGAGCCGACCGGGACCGTGCACAGGCTCATCGCGGGCGAGCCGATGAAGCCGGCCACGAAGGTGTTCGCGGGCCGGTCGTAGAGCTCTCGGGGCGGCGCGCACTGCTGCAGCTGGCCGTCCTTGAGCACCGCGACGCGATGCCCGAGCGTCATCGCCTCGGCCTGATCGTGCGTGACGTACACGGTCGTCACGCCGAGCCGCGCCTGCAGCCCCGCGACGTCCGCGCGCATCTGGACCCGCAGCTTCGCGTCGAGGTTCGAGAGCGGCTCGTCCATGAGGTAGACGCTGGGCTGGCGGATGATCGCGCGGCCCATGGCGACGCGTTGGCGCTGGCCGCCCGAGAGCTGTGAGGGCTTTCGCTCGAGCAGATCGGCGAGCCCGAGCATCTCCGCGACCTCGCGCACGCGCCGGTCGCGCTCGTCCCGCTTCACCTTCGCCACTTTCAGCGGGAAGCCGATGTTCGCGGCGACCGTGAGGTAGGGGTAGAGCGCGTAGTTCTGGAAGACCATCGCGACGTCGCGGTTCTTCGGGCGCGCATAGGTGACGTCGCGGCCGCCGACCCAGATGCCGCCTTCGTCCACGTCCTCGAGCCCGGCGAGCATGCGCAAGGCTGTCGACTTCCCCGAGCCCGACGGCCCGACGAGCACCATGAACTCGCCGTCCTCGATGTGCAGGTCGAGCCGATCGACGGCGGGCGCGTCGTTTCCGGGGTAAATGCGTGTCGCCTGCTCGAATCGGACATCAGCCATCGGCGATTCCCTCCTCGTCGAGCTCCTCGTCGGAGTCCACGGCAGCCGCAAGCTCGAACCGAACCCGCGCTCGCGCCTCTTCGTCGGCGCCGAGCGCGTCGAGGCCGAAGAGGGCGGCTCCCACGACCGGCGGCGATGCGGTCCGGTGGACCTCGATGTGCTCGCCGACGTCGCGCAGCCCCTCCTCGATCGCGCCGAGGAGCCGTCCGTCGCCTGCGCGCAGGAGCCCTCCGCCCAGCAGCACCTCGACCGGCTCGCTCGCGAGGTCGAGCCGGGTGATCGCGACGCGTGCGAGCGCCACCACCTCTGTCGCGAGGTGCTCGACGATCTCCGCTGCGACCGCGTCGTGGTCCGCCTCGGCGAAGACGACCGGGGCGAGCTCGATGAGGCGGCGGCTGGCCACACTCCCGCCGTGGATCGCCAGCGCGAGCTCGAGTGGAGTCTCCAGGCCGAAGTGCGCAGGGACGGCCTGCTCGAGGCTGGTCACGGGGCCGCGGCCGTCCTCGCTTCGCGCCGCTGCGAAGAGCGCGGCCTGGCCGACGTCGTAGCCGCCGCCCCAGTCGCCGGTGATCCCGCCGAGCGCAGGAAATCGAAGGTGGCGTCCGTCCGGTGCGACGCCGACGCAGTTGATGCCGGCGCCGCAGACCACCGCGACACCCCAGCCTCGCGCCGTGCCTGCGCGCAGGACCGCGAAGGTGTCGTTGCCGACGACGGTCCTCACCGCCCAGTCGCGTGCCTCGACCGCCGCTTGCAGCTCGTGCTCCTCGGCCGGGAAGTCGACGCCGGCGAGGAAGATCTCGGCGATCTCGGCGACGCGCGAGCCGTTGCCGTCGAGCCCCGCTGTCGAGACGGCGTCGTCGAGCAGCTGCTGCAGGAGGTCGACGCAGGCGTCGAGCCCGAGATGGTGTGGCGAGGAGAGAGGCCCGCGGACGTGGGCGAGCAGCGCGCCGTCGCCGCGCACGAGAGCGAGGTCGGTCTTCGAGTTGCCGCCGTCGACCGCGAGGACGATGGGGGTCGTCATGCGGCCGCCTCCGCGACCTGCGACGTCGGCTCGGCCGCGGTGAGGAGCTCGACGAGCTCGTCGGCGATCGCGGTCTGCCCGATGAGCGGGTGCGTCAGCAGCGCCTTGCGCGCAGTCACGGGATCTCGCGTGATCGCGGTCTCGGCGGTCAGGCGCTCGTACGCAGCCACGTGCTGGACGAGACCCAGCAGCTCCGGCGCGAGCGCGGGCTGCGGCAACGGCAGGGGGCCGTCGGTCGTGATCCGCGCCAGGAGCTCGACGACGTCGTCGTCCGCGAGACCGGGCACCGCGCCGGCATTGCGCACGTCGACGACCTGGAGGTCGCCCGTGCCCGCGGCGAGCGACGCGACGAGAGCGGTGGCCGCCTCGCTGTAGAACGCGCCACCGCGCTGCTCGAGCAGCAGGGGCTTCTCGACGAGCGTCGGATCGCGGTAGAGCTCGAGCAGCTCGCGCTCGATCTCGGCCACGGTGGCAGCGCGAGGTGTGCCCTCCCGCTGCTCCTCGAGCACCTCGTCGTGGCGGTAGAAGTAGTGCAGGTACGGGGAAGGGAGCACGCCGAGCTCCTGCACGAGCGCGCTCGGGAGCTGCACCCGTTCGGAGACGTCGTCCCCGCGCTCGGCAAGGAGCGCCGGGAGTACGTCCGTCCCGTCGACGAGCGCGTGCCGGATCCACGTGAGGTGATTGAGCCCGACGTGGTCGACGAGCACCCGGGCCGGATCGACGTCGTAGAGCCCCGCGATCCAGCGCTGGAACCAGATGGCCACGTTGCAGAGCCCCACCGCTCGATGGCCGGCGTTGAGCAGCGAGCGCGTGACGATACCGACGGGGTTCGTGAAGTCGACGATCCACGCTCCGGGGGCCGAGCGCTCGCGCACCCGCTCTGCGATCTCGAGCACGACCGGCACGGTCCGGAGAGCCTTTGCGAACCCGCCGGCTCCGGTCGTCTCCTGCCCGATGCAGCCGCAGGCGAGCGGGACGGTCTCGTCCGAGAGCCGCGCCGTCTGCCCGCCCACGCGGATCTGGATCAGGACGAAGTCCGCGCCGTCGAGCGCCCGGTCGAGGTCGTCGGTCACCGACAGCGATGCTGCGAACCCCTGGGCGTCGAGCATTCGCGCCGCGAGCCCGCCGACCACCTCTCGCCGCTCGGCGTCGATGTCGTGGAGGACGAGCTCCTCCACGGGGAGGCGCTCGTGCTCGCGCGACAGTCCCGAGACGAGCTCGGGCGTGTACGTCGAGCCGCCTCCGACGACCGCGATCTTCATCCCTTCACCCCCGTCAAGGTCACGCCCTCGACGAACGCCTTTTGCGCGAGGAAGAACACCACGATGACCGGCAGCATCACGAGCACGGTGGCCGCCATCGTCAGGTTCCACTGCACCTGATGGAGCGAGCGGAACTGCGAGAGGCCGATCGACGTGACCCAGCTGTCCGGGTTCTCGCTCAGGTAGAGGAGCGGCAGGAAGTAGTCGTTCCACGTGTAGAGGACGGAGAAGATCGCGACCGCCGCGATGGCGGGCTTCGCGAGCCGCGTCACGACGCGCGTGAGCACGCGAAGCTCGCCGCAGCCGTCGACCCGCGCCGCGTCGAGGTACTCCTGCGGGATCGTGAGGAAGAACTGCCGAAGCAGGAAGATCGCGAAGGCGTCCCCGAACCAGTTCGGGACGATGAGGGGCCACAGGCTGCCCACGAGGTCGAGCTTCGACCACATCACGTAGAGCGGCACGACGGTCACCTGCGGCGGCAGCATCAGGGCGATGAGCACGACGAGGAAGACCGCGTCGCGCCCGCGCCAGCGGAGGCACGAGAAGGCATAGGCAACGGGGACGCTCGAGAGCAGGAGACCGAGGGTCGCCAGGCCTGCGTAGACGAACGAATTAAGTGCCCAGCGCCAGAGCGGCGCGTCGCTGAACACGTCGACGTAGTTCTGCCAGCGGAACGGGCGCGGCCACAGGTCCGCGGACAGCGCCTGCGAGTTCGTCATCAGCGAGGTCAGCACCACGAAGACGACGGGCGCGACGAAGACGATCCCGAGCGCGATCAAGAGGCTGTGGTCGGCGATCGCGATGAGGAGGCGGCGTCGACGAATCGAGCGCGGCATCGTCCGCGGCACGGCGACGGCGTCGACGGTAGGTGCCGCTGTGCTCACCGCGCGCCCCCCTGGTAGTGCACCCAGCGGCGCGAGTTCCAGATGATGATCGCGGTCACCGCGAAGGCCACCGCGAGCAGGAGCATCGCCATGGCCGAGGCGTAGCCCATGTTGAAGTACCTGAAGCCGTTCGTGTAGATGAGGATCGGGTAGAAGAGCGTCGAGCCCTCGGGGTAGCCGATCTCGATGTTCGTCGTCGTTCCACCCTGGGTGGCCGAGCCGGCGGCGACGCTCGCCGCGACGTGGGCCTGAGTGAAGTACTGGAGCCCGGCGATGACGCCGAGGACGATCGCGAACAGGATCACCGGGCTGATCGTCGGCAGCGTCACCCAACGGAGGCGCTGCCATGCGCTCGCTCCGTCGAGCTCAGCAGACTCGTAGAGGTGCTGCGGGACGTCCAGGAGCGCCGCGAGGAAGATGATCATGATCGTGCCGACGCCCCACACGCCCAGGAGCACGAGCGACGGCTTGGACCAGCCGGGATCGTTGAACCACAGAGGGCTCTCGATTCCGAGCTTGTTCAGGATCGTGTTCACCGGGCCGGTCGACGGATTGAGGACGTAGACGAAGGCGAGCGTGGCCGCGACCGGCGGGACCAGAGCCGGGAGGTAGAAGACCGTCCGGAAGGCCCCGACACCGCGCCTCGCACGGGTCAGGAGCATCGCGATCCCGAACGCGAAGGCCACCGTGACCGGGACCGACACGGCGAT
>DASTWH010000392.1:0-10457 GCA_035758735.1 Gaiellaceae bacterium | reverse complement strand
GCTCGACCGCGACATCGACCTCCTCATGGGCAGACGCACCAAGGAGCGGCCGGTCGCGTCCGGCCGGGTGTCGCCGGAGCAGGCGCTCGAGTTCGGCATCGTGCTCTCGGCGGTGTCCTTCGCGCTCCTCGCGTCCGCCGTAAACGTCCTCACCGCCGTGCTCGCGCTCGTCGGGAACCTCTTCTACGTCCTCGTCTACACGCGCTGGCTCAAGCGCTCGACGCCGCAGAACATCGTCATCGGCGGCGCGGCCGGCGCGGTGCCTCCGCTCGTCGGGTACGCGGCGGCGACCGGATCCCTCGCGCTCCCGGCGCTCTGGCTGTTCCTCATCGTGTTCCTCTGGACGCCGCCGCACTTCTGGGCGCTCGCGCTGATGATCAAGAACGCGTACGCCGCGGCGGGAGTGCCGATGCTGCCCGTCGTTCGCGGCGACCGGGAAACCGCACGCCAGATCGTCCTGTACTCACTCGCGATGGTCGCGTTCACCGTCTTCGTGGGGATCTGGCTCGGCCCGCTCTACACGGTGGCCGCCGTCGTCCTCGGCGCCGTGTTCGTCGCGCTGTCGCTGCTCCTGCGCCGCGACCTCTCACGTGCGCGCGCGAAGGTGCTCTTCCACTACTCCCTCCTCTACCTCGCGCTGCTCTTCACGGCCGCGGCGCTCGACCCGGTGCTCCTCTGATGGATCCCGTCCTCGCACGGCGCAACCTCCGCTTCGGCTGGGCGCTGTTCCTCCTCTTCTGGCTCCTGTTCGCCGGCACGATCCTCGTCGCCGTCCTGTATCTCCAGCTGGACTGACGCGCGCTCAAGTCGGCGCAATCGCGTGCCGACATGAGTTCGGATGCGTGCGGCTCGCCTCGCTCTCCTCTTCCTGGCCATCGTCGGAACGACGATCGTGACGTCTGCGGCGGCTGCGCCTCCCGGTGCGCCGAAAGGCCTACGCGGGTTCGAGCTGCGTCCGAACGAGGCGCCCACGCATACGTTCACGCGTACTCCGGCCTTTGCCTGGAATCCCGTCAGAGGAGCGGCCTGCTACGAGTTCGAGCTCGCGACGAGCCGGTCGTTCAACGGCAGCTCGGTCGTATGGTCGAACGTCTCGACGGATGCCCACTCCGGCAAGCACTGCCGCCCCGTGACCATGTCGTTCACGAAGGCGAAGGACCCGAGCTCTCCCGGTGCGGGCGGCGACGGTGCATCCGGCGAGGAGACCATCAAGGTGAAGATCGCGCCCATCAGGATCCCCGCGCTCTCGATCAACCTGACGCTCCCGTGGTTCACGGGGAAGGCGCCGTACGCGCTGTACGCGCACGTGCGCTCGGTGACCACCGAGGGCGCATCGTCATGGAGCACGTCGTACCGGTTCGACATGCGCTGGGAGAACGAACCCGTCCCCCTCGCCTCACGCCCGGGTCTCATTCGCTGGACGCCCGTCGACGGCGCCACCGGCTACGAGGTGTGGTACGGCGGCCACGGTCCGAGCTCGTGGCTGAACAAGATCGTCCAGACGCAGACGAACGTCGCGGACCAGCGTGACGTGTACACGTTCCACCCCGACGAGGGCTGGTGGCGCACCGTGGAGTGGCGCGTGCGGGCAATGCGCGTCGTCGTCGGAGCACTCCCCAACGGGCTGCCGGCCGTCTCGTACGGCCCGTGGAGCCAGCGCTACACGGCGTCCAACCCAGCGTGGACGTCCGGCAGGATCAGGCTCGGAGCCGCGCTCTCGGACGAGCTGAGCAACGGACTGGCTCCTCCCCACCAGCTGATGCCGGCACTCACGTGGAGCGGCGATCAGGCGCTCGACGGACGGGAGCTTCGACTCTTCCGTGCGTACGTCTTCTCCGACAAGGACTGCGTCAACGTCGTCTTCAGGGGCTCGGTCGTGGGCGGCCCGGCGTTCGCGCCCCGGGTGAACGGTCCGCTCAAGCTCCCGGCCAGCGCCGCAGAGCTCGACGAGGCGTCGTTCGACGTGCTCCCCAACGACAAGAACGAGCACGCGAAGACGTTCACGGCCGACACGTTCCCACTCGTCTCGAACGAGTCGTTCGAGGAGGGCCGAACGATCCTGCGATTGGATCTGCCCGATCTCGACAGGCAGACGACGCGCTACTACTGGACGGTCGTCCCCGTAGCCATCCTCGAAAGCGGAGACTCGGGACAGTACGAGTACTGGGACTACGAGACCCCGCAGGACGCCTGCTCGGCCGGACGAATCGGAGTGTTCGGCAAGGAATCCAGGCCGGCCCAGACCGCAGGGGGACATCCCTACGTGTCGGGTCTCACGCCGAACGGCCGGCTCCTCGCACAGGCCGGAGCTCATCCGGTCGTCTTCGCGAGCCCTCTCATCGCCTGGCGCCCCGTGCTCGGAGCGACCGGGTACGAGGTCCAGTGGTCTCGGGTCGCGTACCCGTGGCGTAAGCAGGGGTCGCTCCAGACCGTCTCGACCTCCGCGGTGCTGACCCTCCCGGCCGGCAAGTGGTACTACCGCGTCCGCGGACTCAATCCGGCGCAGGTCGGAACGTCTGCCATGACCTGGTCGAAGCCCGTGCTGGTGAAGATCGTCCGTCCCACGTTCAAGATCGCGCGCGGCTAGGGCCGACGCTAGGGTCGGAGCAGTGGGCTCCGACCTCGATCTCGCACTGCAGCTGGCCGACGCAGCCGACGCGATCTCGCTCCCGCGCTTTCGGACGGAGCTCGCGATCGAGACGAAGCCCGACCTGACGCCCGTCACCGAAGCCGACCGAGCGGTCGAAAGCGCGATCAGGCGGATGCTCGCGGCCGAGCGGCCTGACGACGCGGTCCTCGGAGAGGAGGAGGGCGCGGCGGGCGCCGGTTCTCGCCGCTGGATCGTCGACCCCATCGACGGCACGCGCAACTATGCGCGCGGGATCCCGGTGTGGGCCACGCTGATCGCTCTCGAGGTGGATGGGACGGTGCACGTCGGAGTCGTCTCGGCTCCGGCACTCCAGGGTCGCTGGTGGGCGGAGCGCGGGGCCGGCGCGTTCGCGAACGGCGAGCGCGTGCACGTCTCGGCAATCGACCGGGTCGAAGAGGCGGTCCTGTCCTTCTCGATCGAGACGAGGGTCCCCCCGCTCGCGCGTGCGGCATGGCACGCGCGAGGGCTCGGCGACTTTTGGGCCCACATGCTCGTCGCCGAGGGCGCCGTCGACGGGGCGGTCGACGCCGACGGCCTGAGCGAGTGGGATCTCGCCGCCGTCCAGGTCATCGTCGAGGAGGCCGGTGGGCGGTTCTCGAACGCCGCAGGCGAGTCACGCATCGACTCGGGCAGCGCGATCACCTCGAACGGCCTGCTGCACGACGAGCTCCTGACCGCGGTCGCCGGCGCCTAGATCGACGGAGCGGGCTCGGCGGGAGCCGTCACACCTTCCTCGCGAAGTCGTCGCAGCACGTCGTGGATGTCCGCGATCTCCTGCTCGAGATCCTTCTGTCGCTCTTCGAGCGCCTTCAGGAGCTCCTCACGATTCGGAGCTCGCCGGCTCCACCGATGCCGGTGGTGTCGTCCGCACATGTTCACCTCCTTCCTGAGCACGTCGGAGAAAGTCGGTGAGACCGTCGCGCAGCTGCTCGACGGCTGCCAGCCACGACGCGAGCAGGGCATGGCCCTCGGCGGTCAGGGTGTAGGTGCGTTTCGTCGGCCCCGGGAGGTCCGGCCGCCACTCGGACGTGACGAGTCCATCGTCCTCGAGGGAGCGCAGCGTCCGATACAGGTTCCCGACGTCCACCCGCTCCTCCCTCGACAGCGCGGGGAGCCGCTCGAGCAGCTCGTAGCCATGGGTCGGTCGAGCGGCGAGGGCGACGAGCAATGCTGCCTCGCCGAAGCGCTCGACCCGAGCGCGAACCTCCCACTCACCCGTCTCGGCCCGAGACCGGTTGCGCGCCCGCAGACGGTGGCGGCGGTGCATCGGCGCAGTATATGCAACTTACATATGTCTGTGCCAGATGCGCTACACGAGTGCTGCGCGCTTCGCGTCGATGCCTTCGAGCAGCGACGCGTACGACGCCGAGAACTTCTCCACGCCCTCTCGCTCGAGCGTGTCGGTGACGTCGTCGTAGTCCACGCCGGCGTCCGCGAGCGCACGCAGCAGCGCCCGAGCTTCGTCGAGCCCCTCCGTGAGCGTGTCCCGGACCTCGCCGTGATCCTGGAACGCGTCGATCGTCTCGAACGGCATCGTGTTCACGGTGTCGGGGCCGATCAGCTCCTCGACGTAGAGCACGTCGCGGTAGGCCGGGTTCTTCGTGGACGTCGATGCCCACAGGCAGCGCTGAGGTCGGGCGCCGGCTGCGGCGAGCGCCTCCCAGCGCGGTCCGGCGAAGGCCTCGAGGTAGTGCTGGTAGGCGAGCTTCGCGTTGTCGACGGCGAGCCTGCCCTGGAGATCCTTCCTGCCGATCTCCTCGAGCCGGCGGTCGGCCTCGGTGTCCACGCGCGAGACGAAGAAGCTCGCGACCGAGGCGACGTGTGTCGGATCGCCTCCAGCCTCCACGAGGCGCTCGAGCCCGCGGATGTACGCCTCGACGACCTCGGCGTGGCGCTGGAGCGAGAAGATGAGCGTGACGTTGATGGCACGACCGGCGGCGATCGAGTCCTCGATCGCGCCCACGCCCGGAGCCGTCGCGGGGATCTTCACGTAGACGTTGGCCCGGTCGACCAGCTCGTGGAGCACCTTCGCCTGGTCGAACGTCGCGTCCCGCTCGTAGGCGAGATCGGGATCGACCTCGATCGAGACGAATCCGTCGACCCCGTCCGTCCGGTCCCACACGGGTCGCATCAGGTCGCACGCGCGCTTGATGTCCTCGACCGCGAGGGCGAAGAAGACCTCCTTCGTGTCGTCCGAGCGCTCGAGCTCGGCGCGGAGCTGATCGTCGTACCAGTCACCGGTCGAGAGCGCCTTCTCGAAGATCGTCGGATTCGACGTGACGCCGACGATCGCGTCCTCCTCCATGAGCCGGGCGAGGTGGCCGGTCTCGAGCATCTCGCGCGAGAGGGAGTCGACCCAGGCGCTCACGCCGTGCTCGGACAGCTCGTGCAACCTGCTACGCGCCACGAGCCGAACGTTACCTCCTCGGCGAACGGGGGAACCGCAAACCTAGAATGGCTCGCATGACCGACGCCGACCGCCGTCGCGAGCTGGGGCAGCAGTTCCGTGTCGACTCCATCCGGATGAGCGCGGCCGCGAAGTCCGGCCACCCGACGTCCGCGATGTCGGCGGCCGACCTCATGGCGGTGCTCGTCGACGGGTACCTGCGGTTCGACTTCGACGCGCCGAAGAGCCCCGCGAACGACCGGCTCGTCTTCTCGAAGGGCCACGCCTCGACGCTCCTGTACGCGATCTACCGCGCTGCCGGCGTCGTCTCGGACGACGAGCTCATGCGCTACCGCGAGCACGGGAGCATGCTCGAGGGCCACCCGACCCCGCTCATTCCCTGGGTCGACGTCGCAACCGGATCGCTCGGGCAGGGGCTTCCGATCGGCGTCGGCATGGCGCTCGCCGCCAAACGGCTCGAGAAGCTGCCCACACGTGTGTGGGTGCTCTGCGGTGACAGCGAGATGGCGGAAGGATCGATGTGGGAGGCCTTCGAGCATGCCGCGCACTACGGCCTCGACAACCTCACCGCGATCATCGACGTCAACCGTCTCGGGCAGCGCGGCGAGACGATGGTCGGCTGGAACCTCGACGCCTACGCCGCCAGAGCCGAAACGTTCGGCTGGAACGCGATCGAGATCGACGGGCACGACGTCGATGCGATCGACCAGGCCTACACGCAGGCGATCGCGACGACAGGCAAGCCGACGGTCGTCGTGGCGCGCACGAAGAAGGGCAAGGGCGTCGCGGCCGTCGAGGACGTGAACGGCTTCCACGGCAAGGCGCTCGACGACCCGGACGACGCGATCGCCGAGCTCGGCGGGCTGCGCGACATCACCATCGACGTCAGGAAGCCGGAGGCAGAGGCGCCCGCTCGCCCAACGCCGTCCGCGCTCGAGCTCCCCCGCTACGAGGTCGGAGCGGAGGTGGCCACGCGCAAGGCATACGGCGACGCACTCGCTGCGCTCGGAACCGCTCGGCAGGACGTCGTCGCTCTCGACGGCGAGGTGTCCAACTCGACGTTCGCGGAGACGTTCGCGAAGGCACACCCGGACCGGTTCTTCGAGATGTACATCGCCGAGCAGCAGATGGTCGCGGCCGCGGTCGGTCTGCAGGCGGTCGGCTGGACACCGTTCGCATCGACGTTCGCGGCCTTCCTCTCGCGCGCGTACGACTTCGTCCGAATGGCCGCCGTGAGCCGGGCGACGCTCGCGCTCTGTGGTTCCCACGCCGGCGTCTCGATCGGCGAGGACGGCCCCTCCCAGATGGGCCTCGAGGACGTCGCGTCGCTCCGCGCCGTGCACGGGTCGACAGTCCTCCACCCGTGCGACGCGAACCAGACGGCGCGTCTCGTCGCCGCGATGGCCGACACGGAGGGCATCTCCTACCTCCGGACGCTCCGCCCCGCCACTCCGGTGCTGTACTCGCCGGACGAGGAGTTCGAGATAGGTGGCAGCCGCGTTCTGCGCTCGAGCGACAACGACGAGGTGGCGCTGATCGGAGCCGGCATCACCGTCCACGAGGCGCTGAAGGCCGCCGATGCCCTCGCCGAGGAGGGAATCTCGGCTCGCGTCATCGATCTCTACTCCATCAAGCCGGTCGACTCCGAGACGCTCGCCGCGGCAGCCGAGGCGACCGGTGGCCGGCTCGTGACGATCGAAGACCACTGGCCCGAGGGCGGGCTCGGCGATGCTGTGCTCGACGCGCTCTCGGACGTCGACGAGCCGCCGCGGGTCGTGAAGCTCGCGGTGCGCGAGATGCCGAGGTCGGGAAAGCCCGAGGAGTGCCTGGCGGCTGCAGGCATCGACGCTCGGCACATCGCAGTGGCTGCGAGCGCGCTCGTGGCGCAGCCGGTGCACCAGGCCTAGAACGCCGCGGGCGCCCTCTACCCTTGTGCGGCCATGGCCGTGCTCATCGCATCCGAGCTGCGCAAGGAGTTCGCGGGCGACCCGCTCTTCGAGAACGTCTCGTTCACGGTCGGCCGGAAGGACCGGCTCTCGCTCGCAGGTGCGAACGGAGCCGGCAAGACCACACTGCTCCGGGCGATCGCCGGTGAGACGTCTCTCCAGGGAGGAAAGCTCGCATTCGCCAAGGGGACGCGTGTCGCGCTCCACGACCAGCGCCCGCCGCTCGAGTACGACATCACGCTGCGCGAGTACGCATTCTCGGGCGCGCGTGACCTGCTCGACCTCGAGGCCGAGCTCCGGACACTCGAGGAGGCGATGGCGAAAGGAGCGCACGACGAGCCCACCCTGAGGCGGTACGCCACCGCGCAGGCGCGCCTCGAGCACGCGGGCGGGTGGGCGTGGCACGATCGCGCGGTCGCGTCGGTCCGCGGGCTCGGCTTCGCAGACGAGGACCTCGACCGGCCGTTGGGCAGCTTCTCCGGCGGCGAGCTGACGAGGGCCTCGCTCGCACGCGCACTGACCGGAAGCCCCGACCTCCTCCTGCTCGACGAGCCCACGAACCACCTCGACGTCCAGAACCTCGAGTGGCTCGAGCGGGAGCTCGAGACGCTCGACGCAGCGGTCATCCTCGTGGCCCACGACCGCTGGTTCCTCGAGGCCGTCACGACCTCGGTGCTCGAGCTGTCGCCGGGCGGCGCCCACTACTTCGCCGGCCCGTGGCACGAGTGGCGGGAGGAGAAGGTCACGCGCGCCGCCGCAGCGGGAAAGACGGCCGACCGCGTCTCGGTCGACATCGCACGGCTCGAGCGCTTCGTGGAGCGCTTTCGCTACAAGAAGTCGAAGGCGAAGCAGGCGCAGGCGAAGCTCACGCAGATCGCGCGGCTCGAGAAGGAGCGTTCGACGGCGCGGAAGGAGATCGAGTCGCTGACGAAGCGACAGCGGACGCTCGGGTTCGAGTTCGTCGACCCGCCGCGTACCGGCAGGATCGTCGTCGAGGGCGACGAGATCTCGCTCTCCGCGGGAGACAAGGAGCTGCTCGACGAGGCGACGCTCGTCGTCGAGCGCGGCGAGAAGGTCGGGCTCGTCGGGCCGAACGGGTCGGGCAAGACGACGCTCCTCGCGGCGATTCTCGACGGGCATCCGCTCGATGCGGGCCGAATCACGCTCGGCCACGGTGTGGTGCCCGCGTATTTCTCCCAGCACGCGCTCGAGCTCCCGACGACCGGTTCCGTCCTCGATGCGACGGCCGCCACGACGGGGCTCACGCGTCCACGCGCGCAGGCGCTGCTCGGGCGGTTCCTCTTCTCGGGCTGGGAGACGCACGAGCGCCCGGTCACCGCCCTTTCGGGCGGGGAACGGCGGCGGCTCGCCCTCGCGCTGCTCGTCGCCTCGGGCGCGAACTTCCTCGTTCTCGACGAGCCGACCAACCACCTCGACGTCGAGTCGCGCGAGGCGCTCGAGGCTGCGCTCGAGGCCTTCCCGGGCACGATCCTGCTGGTATCGCACGACCGTGCGCTACTCGACGCGGTTCCGGATCGGATCGTCGCCTTCGAGGACCGGGCACTGCGCTCCTACGACGGGGGATGGGCGGACCTGGAGCGCGAGCGCGAGGAGGCCAACCTCCCTCCCCCCGCACCCGAGCCATCCGTCCCGGCGAAGCCCGCGCGCAGCTCGAAGCCGCGGCCGGCCAAGCGGGCGCCGACGGAGCTCGAGCTCCTCGAGGGCCAGATCGCCGGGGTCGAAGCGAGGATCGCGGAGCTCGAGCGCAAGCTCGCGGACGACTGGTCCGACATGGACGTCCTCGGCGCCCATCGGGCCGCGCGGGACGAGCTCGTCACCCTCCTCGAACGCTGGGAGGTCGTCTTCGGCGAGGCTCAGACGACGTGACATGACGCCCGGGCGGCGACGTACAGAGGGCGTGCATGCAGTGACGATCGACGCCCCGCGTCCGCTCGAAACGACGAGACCGACGTTCGCGACGGTGGCGGAGGAGCTCCTCGACGACGTGTACGGCTACCTGCTGTACCTGACGAAGAACTGGGCCGTCGCGGAGGACCTCACGGGCGAGACCTTCGAGGCCGCGTTCAAGAAGTGGCGGCGGTTCGACCCGGGACGAGGCACTCCGCGCGCGTGGCTGCTCGCGATCGCGCGCTCGACCGCCCTCGACTGGTTCCGGGCGGACGCGCGACGTCGAAAGCGGGAGGAGCGAGCCGGAGCGGCCGAGCGCTCGGCCGAGCTCGCGACCTTCGGCGAGGGGTTCTCCGCCGAGCTCGCAGAGAGCCTCCAGTCGCTCTCCGCCGGAGAGCGCGAGGTCGTCGCACTGCGCATCGTTCTCGATCTCGACGGCGAGGAGACCGCTCGCCTGCTCGGGATCTCCGTAACGGCCGTGTCGACGAGGCTCAGCCGCGCCCTGTCCAAGCTCGAAGAGAGGATGAGAGACCATGACGCCGTCGCCTGAACTGATCCACGAGCTGCGGGCGTCACGTCCCTCCGCGCCCGCCGACCTACGCGCCCGGGTGCGGGAGATCGCCTCCGAGCAGCCCACCCGTGCCCCGTGGGCAAGCTGGCGCTTCCCCGTACGGCGCGGGATGCTCGTCGCCGTGCCCGCCGCCGCAGCGCTCGCCTTCGCGAGCGCCGGCGTGCTCGGCCTGGCGCGCTCCGACTCGCCGGAGGCACTCCGACAGGACGCGCTGGAGAAGTCGACGCTCCAGGCGGCGGTTCCGGAGACGACCGGCAGCGGGGCCGATGCGGGCCGTGCACAGACCCAGCCGGCGCCGTTGACCACCGACGATCGCGCGCAGCGGGTCAGCGCGACGCTCACCGTCGAGGTGAAGGACGCGAACGCCGTGTCGCACGCGGCGCAGAGCGCACTCGACCTCACTCGTTCGCTGGGCGGCTACGTCGTCGCGTCCTCGGTCGCGACCGGCGAGGAAGGGAGTGCGTCCATCACCGTCCGCGTCCCGGTCGCCAAGGTGCAGGACGCGATCGCCGGCCTCTCCGATCTCGGACGGCTCGTTTCGCAGCAAGTGACGACCGACGACCTGCAGCAGAACCTCGACGAGCTGGCGCGTCGGGAGAGCGTCGTTCGAACCCAGATCGCCCGGATCCGCGCGCGCATCGAGTCGGAGACACTCGACGCCCAGACGGAGGCGGTGCTGCGAGCGCGCCTGCAGACCTTGCGCACGGAGCTGACCTCGATCCGCCAGGGACTGGCGGCCACGAACGCCGAGGCGCGGATGTCCACGATCCAGCTCGCGGTCGTGACGCCTGGCGCGCTCGGAGCGATCGCTCCCCCGTCGCGCATCGATCGCACCATCGACGAGGCGCTCAACGTCCTTGCGTGGGAAGGCGTCGTCGCGCTCGGGCTCCTGATCGTGCTCGCCCCGTTCGCGCTCGTCGGGTTCGCCGCCTGGCTCGGCCGCCGCTTCTACCGGCGGAACGAGGAGGAGCGCCT
>DASTWH010000277.1:0-3522 GCA_035758735.1 Gaiellaceae bacterium | reverse complement strand
GGCGGGCGCTGCCGCTACACCACGATCCAGAACTGGTCGAACAACGTCTACAACCTCGTCACGAAGCGGGCGGTCGCGTACGAGAGTGCCACCATGGAGTGGGTCGACGGGAACCTCGGCTCGAAGGTGACGATGAAGTACCCGGCGATCTGGCTCATGGGCGAGCGCGCCCACGGCGAGGTCCTCTCGATCGCCTTCGGCGGCAAGGGCCAGCACCAGGACGCGGGCGGCAAGGTCGTGCATGTCGCGCCCCGCACGTCGTCGGTCATCACGTCGAAGTCGATCTCGAAGGACGGTGGCCGTGCCGGCTACCGCGGGCTCCTGCAGGTCGCGAAGGGCGCGGTCGGCTCGAAGTCGAAGGTCGTGTGCGACGCGCTGATCCTCGACGACGAGTCGCGCTCCGACACGTACCCGTACATCCAGGTGGACGAGTCGGACGTCGATCTCGGCCACGAGGCGACCGTCTCCAAGATCGGCGAGGAGCAGCTCTTCTACCTGATGAGCCGCGGCCTCTCCGAGGGCGAGGCCTCCGCGATGATCGTGTCCGGCTTCGTCGAGCCGATCACGAAGGAGCTGCCGCTCGAGTACGCCGTCGAGATGAACCGGCTGATCCAGCTCCAGATGGAAGGGAGCGTTGGCTAGCCCGATCACGAAGGTCGACGTCGTCGGGATTCCGTCGACGGATCCGGAGCGGTCGAGGCAGTTCTACGTCGAGACGCTCGGGCTGCGGCCCGACGAGAACGCCCGGTTCGAGTTCTGGGTCGGTGACACGTGCTTCGCGATCTGGACGCCGTCCTGGTTCGGCGTCGAGTACGAGCCGCAGGCGAACAGTATCGTCCTGCTCCAGGTCGACGACGTCGCCGCCGCGCGCTCGGAGCTCGAGGCGAAGGGCGTCGTCTTCGACGGCGAGACGTACGACAGCGGCGTCTGCCACATGGCGAACTTCACGGATCCCGACGGCAACCCGCTGACGCTGCACCGGCGGTATGCGCCGTACAAGGAGGGATCCGAATGATCGACGTCCAGCGCGTCGACTACATCCGCGTGCCCGTCACCGACATCGAGGCCGCGCAGCACTTCTACGGTGAGCTGCTCGGCCTGAAGCTGAGCCCGAACTCGCCCCACGAGGACTGGGTCGAGTACGAGGTCGGCAACGCGACGCTTGCGGTCATGACGCCCCACACCCACGACTACGAGTTCAGCAACCTCCCGCCGGCGACGATCGCGCTGCGGGTCGCCGACGTCGCCGTCGCGAAGGCGAAGCTCGAGGCCGCAGGTCTCGAAGTGGGCGACATGTGGGACTCCGGCCTCTGCAGAGGCGCGGGAGTGAGCGATCCCGCGGGGAATCGCATCCTTCTGCACCGCCGGTACGGGCCGTACCCCGACGGGTCGATGCCCTGATGCACGTCGAGCACGTCGACTTCGTCTCGTTCCTGACCGCGGACATCCCGCGGGCCAAGGAGTTCTACTCGGGCGTCCTCGGACTCGAGCTCGAGACCGAGGGCGAGAGCGACATGGAGTTCCGGGCCGGCCAGGTCACGCTCGACATCTTCGATCCGTCAAGCATCGGACAGCCGTTCGCACCCTCGCCGGCCGGGCTCGCACTGCGTGTGGCCGACGTGGACGAGGCGCGGGCGGAGCTCGAGGCGAAGGGCGTCGTCTTCGACGGCGAGACGATCGAGACGAGCGTGTGCAAGCAAGCGTGGTTCAAGGATCCCGACGGAAACGCGCTCATGCTGCACCGGAGGTTCGACGTATGACGCGCACGGAACTCCTCGACCGCTACCGGGCGCTCCCGCTCCCGACGACGAAGGACGAGCACTGGCGCTTCACCGATCTCAAGGACTTCGATCCCGAGACGTGGAGTGCCGACGGCGCGACCGAGATCGCGGCGCCTCCCACGATGCTCGAGCTCGAGGCGTCGGGCGTCGCCTACGTCGGCGAGGCCGGGATCGAGATCGTCTCCGCGCCAGACGGGATCCGCTTCGAGCGCCTGCCCGAGGATCACGACCTGCTCTACTCGCTCGTCGGTTGGGACGAGAAGTTCGCCGCGCACAACGCAGCGATGTGGCGGAACGGCCTGCTCGTCCACGTTCCGAAGGGGGTCGAGCTCGCGAAGCCCCTGTACGTGCGCATCGCGAACTCGGTCGAGGGTGGCTCGCTCTTCTGGCGCCTCCTCGTCGTCGCGGAGGAGGCGAGCCGATTCACGCTGATCGAGGAGTATGCGTCGTCGTCGCCCGAGCTGCGGGCGTACTCGAACGCCGCGGTCGAGATCCTCGTCCGACAGGCGGCGAAGGTCGAGTACGTCTCCGTGCAGAACCTCTCTCGGAGCACCTGGCACTTCGGCTCGCACCACGCACGCGTCGAGCGCGATGCCGAGCTCGACTGGGTCGCGGGCGGGTTCGGCTCCGCGAAGGGGAAGGTGTGGATCCAGAACGACCTCGCCGGCGAGGGGGCAACCTCGCGCGTCACGGGCGCGTACTTCGCCGACGGAACGCAGCACCTCGACTACGACACGTTCCAGGAGCACATGGCGCCGTCGACGACGTCGGACTTCGCCTTCAAGGGCGCGCTCCGCGACACGGCACGAGCCGTCTGGCGCGGAATGATCCGCGTCGAGGAGGGCGCGCAGAAGACGAACGCGTACCAGGAGAACCGCAACCTGCTGCTCTCGAAGAGCGCACATGCGGATTCCATCCCGGGGCTCGAGATCATGGCGAACGACGTGCGCTGCACGCACGGAGCCACGCTCGGCCAGGTCGACCGTGAGCAGCTGTTCTACCTCATGTCCCGCGGCCTGAGCCGTGCCGAGGCCGAGCGCCTCATCGTGCGGGGGTTCTTCCAGGACGTGCTCGACCGCGTCGAGCTGGAGCCCGTTCGTGACGCGCTCGCCGCGGCGCTCGAAGCCCGCATCCCGCGGACGTAGCGCGGATCGGGCATCATCGCTCGATGACGGAGTTCGTCGTGCCGCGTCTCCGCGGTGTCTTCCACCAGTACGCCTTCGTCGTGGCGGTCGTCGCAGGGGCGCTCCTCGTCGTGCTCGCAGACGGCTACCTCGAGCGCTTCGCGGTGTGGGTCTACGCGATCGCGCTCGCGGCGATGTTCGGTGCGAGCGCGCTCTACCACCGCTATCCCTGGCGAAGCGCCTCGGCCCGTGTTCGCGCCCGGCGGATCGACCACGCAATGATCTTCGTCTTCATCGCGGGGACGTACACCGCGTTCGCACTCGTGGCGTTCACCGGCACGGCTCGCGTCGTCGGCCTCGTCACCGTATGGATCGGGGCGGCGTTCGGCACGGTCCTGAACCTGGTGTGGATCGACGCGCCGCGCTGGCTCTCGGCGGTCGCCTACCTCGGGGTCGGCTGGGTCGGGCTCATCCTCTTCCCGCAGCTCTTTCCTGCACTCGGCGTCGCCGCAGCCGTGCTCGTGATCGTGGGTGGGGCGCTCTACAGCGTGGGGGCCCTCGCGTACGCCGCCGCGTGGCCCAATCCGTTGCCCGCCGCCTTCGGCTTTCACGAGGTC
>DASTWH010000273.1:0-4222 GCA_035758735.1 Gaiellaceae bacterium | reverse complement strand
GCGCCTCCCGGGCCGCTCCCGGCGGGAGCCGCTGCGGGAATCGCGACGGGAGGAACGGTTCCCGACGGTGCGGACGCCGTGGTCCCGGTCGAGATCGTCGAAGATCGCGGTGATCGACTGATCGTCCCGGACGCGTCCACGGCGGGCCAGCACATCAGGCCGCGTGGCGGGGACGTCGGCGCGCGCGACGTCGTCGTGGAGCCCGGCACGATCCTCGGCTCCGTGCAGATCGGTGCCCTCGCCGCCGCCGGGGTTGCGACGCTCGTCTGCTCGTCCCGACCGCGCGTCGCGGTTCTTGCGACGGGCAACGAGCTCCGAAGCCCCGGCGAGACACTCGAGCCGGGACAGATCTACGAGTCGAACCGCCGGATGATCGCGTCGGCTCTGAACGGGTCAGGCGCGGACGTCGACGTGCTCCCCGTTGCGGCGGACGACGAGGACTCCCATCGTGCCGCGATCGAGCGCGGACTCCAGGCGGACGTCCTCGTGACCTCGGGCGGCGTGTCCATGGGGCCGCACGATCTCGTACGTCGCGTCGCGTCGGAGCTGGGCGTCAGCGAGGTCTTCTGGGGCGTGGCCGTGAAGCCCGGGAAGCCGCTGGCGTTCGGGGTGCGAGGCTCGACGCTCGTGTTCGGCCTTCCCGGCAACCCGGTGTCCTCGCTCGTCGGGACTCTGCTCTTCGTGCGACCCGCGCTCCTCGCACGTCAGGGCGCCGCGCATCCGCAGCCGTGGTACCTCGACGGACGGCTCTCGGCGACGGTTCGTCGCAACCCGCAGCGCGACGAGTACGTCCGTGCCCGCCGCTTCGCCTCGACGGACGGCGCACGCCTGGAGCCCGTGACCGGCCAGGAGTCGCACATGATCGTGCGTGCGGCATCCGCGGACGCGCTCGTGCACATTCCAAGGGGCGAGGGCGAGATCGCGGCCGGCGGCCACGTGCGCTTCCTCCCGCTGGACTAGGACGGCCTGCGCACCGCGGATCGGAACGCGCCCGGCGGTGGCGGCTCCGCGCCGTCGGCGTACGGCGCATACCGACCGAAGGCGAGCGCGGCGACCTGGGCGGCCGCCGCGAGCCAGACGAGCGCGAGGAGCGCGGAGAGCAGGGAGACGTAGCCGACCGTCACGAGCCCCACCGCGTAGAGCGCCGCGCCGACGACTGAAATGCCGAGTTCGTTCCCGAGGATGACGAGTGCGGCAAACGGTCCGGCGAGCCCCACTGCGAAGAGGAGCACGCGTTGCCAGAGCTTGCGTTCGATCGGTAGCCAGAGCCACGCGTAGAGCGAGGGCAGCACGAAGACGAGGGCGTACGGCTTCGCGAGGGCGAGAACGACGGCGACGGTGCCGATGGCCGCGAGTGCGATGGCCAGGCCGGCGAGCCGTTCCTCGGGCAGGGACGGGCGGCTGGGTGTGAGCCGGCGTCGCGCGAGTAGCCAGACGACGGCGAACACGGATGCGAGCAGGATGAGGCCGCCGAGCGAAGGGTTGTCGAGAATGTCCGTGAACGGCGCCAGCGGGAGCGGCGCGCCGGTCGGGAAGACGCCGACGAGTGCGCCGATCCCGACGAGGAGGCCACCGACGAGCGCGACCCCGAGGCGCGCGCGGAGCGCACGGAGCGCCGGCCTGAACGGAAGCCTGCGTCGTCGGCCCCGGACGATGAGGTCGACGAGGCCGAGCGCGAACGGGACGACGGCGAGAACGAGCGTGAGCCGCACGGTCCAGCCGCTCGCGGCGCGATCCGCGAAGAACAGGCTGTCCGGCGTGCGGTACGCCCCTCCCAGGCTCCTGTCGAGCGAGCTGAGGAGGGCCTCCGTCGCCCTGCCGAGCTGTCCGAGATGGCGCACGCCGACCGCGGAGATCGCGTCGCCGACCGGAGCGTCCGAGGCGCTCGGCTTCGACGTCGTCAGGGTGACCGCCGCGATGTCGTGTCCGAGGAAGCGACCCTGCTCACCGGCTGCGAACGGGATACCGAGGTCGACCAGCTGCGTCGCGAGAGACGGGAGCGACGGCCAGGTGCCGGACTGCTCCTCGACGCGCGCCGCAGCGGTTCGCACGAGTGCTCTGGCGGGTGAGACCGGTTCGTCGCCGGCGATGGCGAGGCGCGGTCGCCCGTTGCCTCCGAGCCCGTCGAGAACGACGACCGCGATCGCGGCCCGCGCAAGCGGGGACTTCGACGCGAATCGTTCTGCGCCGGCCCCTCCGTAGGAGCCGGCGTCCGTCGAGAGGAACACCAGCGTGCGGTCGGGCAGCGGGTCGGGGCCGTCCTCCTGCGGCGCGAACCCGCGGGCAAGCTCGATGAGCGCCGCGGTCCCCGAGGCGTTGTCGCCGAGAGGCTGTCCGGTTCCGGCGTTGTCGCGATGAGCAACGACGACGATGGTTTCCTCGGATCGACCGGGAACGACCGTGACGACGTTCCGGAGCTCGACCTCGCCGAGATCGGCGAGATCCTCCGACCACGCGTCCTCCTCGGTCGTCAGCCCGAGCGCCCTCACCGTCTCCGCGTACCAGCGAGCCGCCTGGCGCGCGCCCTCGGAGCCCGGCACGCGGGACGGATACTCCGTCGAGAGGGTTCGAGCGACGGTCGCTGCGTTCTCTCCGTCGAAGAGGGGCTCCAGCGACGAGCGCGGAAGTGTTCCCGTTGTCGAGATAGAGAACAAGAGGGCGAGGAGTGCAGGCGCCACCACGACGAATCCGACGCGGACGAGGCGTGCGTTAAGGGGCCGTTCAACAGTGCCGCGACGCAGCCGGCGACCGCGCGTCCGGGGCCGAGCCGCTTCCATCGCGGGGCTATAGTAGGCGCGCCGCGGGCGTCCGGCCCGCTCGACCTCTCCGATGCCAAGCTCTTCGACAATCCTGCTCGTCGACGACGAGGAATCGATCCAGACCCTCCTCACCTACCCGCTCGAACGAGACGGCTACACGGTCGTCCAGGCACGTGACGGAGAAGAGGCCCTCAGGAAGTTCGAGGAGGACCACGTCGACCTCGTCGTGCTCGATGTCATGCTTCCGCGCCTCGACGGGCTCGAGGTGTGCAAGCGGCTTCGGAGTCAGAGCAACGTCCCGATCATCATGCTGACCGCCCGCGGCGAAGAGCTCGACAAGGTGCTCGGCCTCGAGCTCGGCGCCGACGACTACATCACGAAGCCGTTCTCGATACGCGAGTTTCGTAGCCGCATTCGCGCGTTGCTGCGACGCGCGAGCTCTCCGCACCTCGCAGGCGAGCGCGAGGAGTTGATCGAGCGCGGCGAGCTGCGCATCGACGTGCCCCGACGGACCGTGGAGGTCCGCAGTGAGCCCGTCCAGCTGACGTTCATCGAGTTCGAGATGCTCGTCGTGCTTGCACAGAGCCCCGGAGTCGTGTTCTCGCGGCGCGAGCTCCTCGAGCGTCTGCGTGGCGGCGCCGACTATCGGGAGCCGCGGACGATCGACGTGCACGTCCGCCATCTCCGCGAAAAGATCGAGCGCGATCCGAGCAATCCGGAGCTGATTCTCACGATGCGCGGCGCCGGCTATCGCTTCAGATCGGAATAACCGCGTGTCCCTTCCGGGCGGAATCCGGATCCGCATCGTCCTGGTCCTCGTCGGGATCGTCGCCGGCGCGCTCGGGACCGCGTACATGATCGTGATCCCGTCGCTCGAGCGCCGGCTGGTCGACGCGCGGCTCGACCAGCTCGAGCCGGTCGCGACACGGCTGGCGCGCTCGCTGTCAGAGGATCGCGTGCTCTGGCAGGAACGGATCGAGAGCTTCGCGGTCCAGACGAACGCGCGGGTGATCGCCCTCGACGTCCTTTCGACGACACAGCCGGCGCTCGTTTCGATCGCCGACTCGCAGCGACAGGACACGCGTGACGTCGCCGACGATCCGATCGCCCTCGCTGCGCTGATGAGCGGCGAGGTGGAGCGTGGGCGTGTGCTACACGGCCGAGGGGACTACGCGAACGTCGCCGTCCCACTCGGAGACGAGGCCGTCGTGCTGTTCCAGGCTCCTCTCGGCGACTCGCTCGCGACCGTACAGCTCGTGCGAGAGCGACTGCTGCTCGCAACGGCCTTTGCACTCGTCCTCGCGCTCGTTCTCGGCCTCACGGCTGCCGGAATGCTCTCGCACCGGCTCCTGCGGCTCGAGGCGGCGGCCGAGCGAATCGCCGCCGGCGATTTCGGCGCCCCGATCGTCGACCACGGAAACGACGAGATCGGCGAGCTCGCGCGCGCGTTCGACAAGATGCGT
>DASTWH010000272.1:0-3202 GCA_035758735.1 Gaiellaceae bacterium | reverse complement strand
GCCGCGACGTCGTCCACGAGCTCACGTTCGCGGCGACGAGAGACGGGAAGATCACTGCCGTCAAGTCCGAGGCATGGTGCGCGATGGGTGCGTACCTCGAGCTCGTCACGCCCGGCATTCCGATCCTGGGGGCGTGGCTGTACTCGGGCCCGTACGAGATCCCGAACTACAGCGTCACCTTCACCGGCGTCTTCACGCACACGACGCCGACCGACGCGTATCGCGGCGCGGGCAGGCCGGAGGCGACGTACGTCCTCGAGCGCACGATGGACGCGCTCGCGCGCGAGCTCGGCCTGGACCCGCTCGAGCTGAGACGGCGGAACTTCGTCTCCGAGTTCCCGCACACGATGGCCTCGGGGCTCACGATCGACTCGGGCGACTACCACGCCTCGCTCGACCGGCTGCTCGAGCTCCTCGACCTCGATTCCATCCGCGCCGAGCAGGCCGAGCGACGCTCGAACGGAGACGCAAAACAGCTCGGTGTCGGCTTCTCGACCTACAACGAGATGTGCGGCCTCGCTCCCTCGCGGATCCTCGGTGCCATCCGGTACGCCGTGGGAGGGTGGGACTCCGCCACGGTCCGCTTCCAGCCACTCGGGTCCGTCCAGGTCGTCGTGGGGACGTCGCCGCACGGCCAGAGTCACGAGACGACGTTCGCCCAGGTCGTCGCCGACGAGCTCGGTGTGAACGTCGACGACGTCGAGGTGCTGCACGGCGACACTGCCGTGTCGCAGCTCGGTATGGACACGTACGGCAGCCGCTCGCTGACCGTCGGCGGCATAGCTCTCTTCAACGCGAGCCAGAAGATCATCGACAAGGCGCGCCGGATCGTCGCGCACCAGCTCGAGGTCTCGGAGGAAGACCTCGAGTTCGAGCGCGGGTCGTTCGGCGTGAAGGGCTCGCCCGACCGGAACATGACGATCCAGGATGCGGCGTTCGCCGCCCACGCGGCACACAACCTCCCGGACGGCATGGAGCCGGGGCTCGAGGAGTCGGCGACGTACGATCCGGCCAACTTCTCGTGGCCCGGCGGGGCTCACGCCGCGGTCGTCGAGGTCGACACCGAGACGGGTGACACGCGGCTCGTCCGCTACGTCGCCGTCGACGATGTCGGCAGCCCGATCAACCCGCAGATCATCGACGGGCAAGTCCACGGCGGCGTGACGCAGGGCGTCGCCGCCGCGCTCTACGAGGAGGGGGCGTACGACGAGGAGGCCAACCTCCTGACGACGACGATGGCGACCTATCTCATCCCGTCCGCTGCCGAGATGCCCTCCTACGAGACGGATCGAACCGAGACGAGGGCGGACAACCCGCTCGGCGTGAAGGGCGTGGGGGAGACGGGAACGATCGCGGCCGCCCCGGCCGTGATCAACGCCGTCGTCGACGCGCTCTCGCACCTGGGCGTCACGGACGTCGGGATGCCCGCAACGCCCGAGCGAGTCTGGAAGGCGATCGAGGAGGTGAGGTCGTGATCCCGGCGCCGTTCGACTACGTCGTCGCCGAGGCTCCCGACCACGCGATCGAGCTCCTCGGCAAGCGGGAAGACGCGAAGCTGCTCGCAGGCGGCCACTCGCTGATCCCCGCCATGAAACTCCGGCTGGCCCGACCCGCGTTGCTGGTCGACGTCGGGCGCATCGCGGCTCTGTCGTACGTGCAGGAGGAGCCCGACTCGATCGCGATCGGGGCGCTGACCCGGCACAAGGACGTGGCCGCGTCGTCCGTGCTCCGGCAGCACTGCCCGATCGTGTCCTCGACGGCGGGGCAGGTCGGCGACCCGCAGGTGCGTCACCGCGGGACGATCGGAGGCTCGCTCGCACACGGCGACCCGGCGTCGGACCTCCCGAGCGTGATGCTCGCCGTCGGAGCGAATCTCGTCGCTCGGGGATCGGGCGGCGAGCGCTCGATTCCCGCGAGCGAGTTCTTCACGGGTGTCTTCGCGACCGCTCTCGAGCCCGATGAGATGCTCGTGCAGATCCGGGTGCCCAAGCTCGGGTCGGCCGGATGGTCGTACACGAAGATGAGCCGTCGCGCGCAGGACTGGGCAACGGTCGCCGTTGCGGCTGTCGTCCACGGGAACGGCTCGATCGAGCGCGCCTCGGTCGCACTCACGAACATGGGGGCGACGACGATCCACGCCCGCGCCACGGAACAGGCCCTCGAGGGCGGTGCCTCGATCGAGGACGCCGCGGCCCTGGCCGCCGAAGGCACGGAGCCGCCCTCGGACCACGCCGCGAGCTCCGACTTCCGGCGCCACCTGGCACGCGTCCTCACCCGGCGCGCGCTCGAGGAGGCGAGAAGCCGCTAGAGGAACGGCTGGCTTGTGAGGGGCCGGAGCAATCCGGCCCCTCGGGCAATCAGCCGGCTAACGGATGCGGACGTAGGAGCGCTCGGGCACGGAGACCTGCTCGAGCACGGTGCGGAGCACCTCGTCGGGGCTCCGGTCGTCGCTCAGGATGAGGCGGTGGCGCAACACGTACGGCGCCATCTCCCGCACGTCGTCGATCGTCACCTCGTCGCGCCCCGCCAGACGCGCGTTCGCGCGCGACGCGCTCGCGAGGTGGATCACGCCACGTGAGCTCACGCCGAGCTCCACGCCCGGAAGATCACGGCTCGCGCGGGCGATCGCGACCATGTACCGGCCGACCTCCTCGGGAAGCTCGGTCGAGTCGAGCTCGTCCCGCGCCTTGTCGAGGCCGACGACGCCGAGGAGCGGCCGCACCTCGCCGAGCATGTCGGGCGCGATTCCCTTGTGCGGCAGGTCGAGCATCTCGTACTCGCTCTGCGCGTCCGCGTAGTCGAGCTCGATCTTGAAGAGGAACCGGTCGAGCTGCGACTCGGGGAGCTCGAACACGTCGCGGTGCTCGTACGGGTTCTGCGTCGCGATCACGAGGAACGGATCGGGGAGCCGATGCTGCTTGCCCTCGACGGTGACCTGGCGCTCCTGCATCGCCTCGAGCAGCGCTGCCTGCGTGCGCGGAGGCGTTCGGTTGATCTCGTCGGCGAGGAGAACGTTCGTGAAGACGGAGCCGGGGAAGAAGATGTGCTCGCCGGCGCGAATCGTGTTGACGCCCGTCAGCTCCGCCGGAGTCGTGTCCGGCGTGAACTGGATGCGCTTGAACGACGCTCCCAGCATGTGCGCCGTCGCGCGCGCGAGGAGCGTCTTCGCGCTCCCAGGCGGGCCTTCGAGCAGGACGTGGCC
>DASTWH010000266.1:0-4575 GCA_035758735.1 Gaiellaceae bacterium | reverse complement strand
GCAACACCAGCGGCAGCGTCACCTTCGAGCTGTACAAGGACGGCCTCGTCGCGGGGACGCAGCCGGACGGTGTCTGCGATCTCGGCGAGAAGGTCTACTCGGAGACGGACAGCTCGTCGCCGTTCGCGACGAGCAACAGCGGCGACGCAGCCGTCAATAGCGGCTACTCAATCACGACCGCTGGCACGTACCTGTGGAAGGTGCACTACTCGGGCGATGGCGACAACAACCCCGCCGACAGTAACTGCGGGGTCGAGAAGTACGTCATTAGCACGATCCAGTAATCGACACCCCGGGACAGCTAACGGACGAAAGGGGGCCGGCTCAGCCGGCCCCCTTTGACGTTGCTGGAACACGAACGGGCTACGATCCCGCGGCGTGTCGAAGCACCAGCTCACGGAGCTCGGAACGGGCGAGCGTGTCATCTCGGAGCGCGTCCCCGGCGTGCGCTCGGTCGCGCTCGGCTTCTGGATCGGGGCGGGCTCGCGGGACGAGACGGATTCCCGCGCGGGCGTCTCGCACTTCATCGAGCACCTGCTCTTCAAGGGCACGTCGCGCTACTCGGCGCAGGAGATCGCGGAGATCTTCGACGAGCTCGGGGGCGAGCTGAACGCCGCTACCTCACGCGAGACCACCGTGGTGTACGCCCGCATCCCCGACGACCGCCTCGAGCGTGCGCTCGACGTCATGGCCGACATGGTGCTCCGTCCGGCGTTCGTCGACCTCGACTCCGAGCGGGAGGTCGTCCTCGAGGAGATCGCGATGGTGGAAGACACGCCCAACGACCTCGTCCACGACATCGCAGCCGAATCGGTCTTCGGGACCCATCCCCTCGGCAGACCGGTGATCGGGACCGCGGAGGTGATCTCGACCGTCTCGAAGCGCGCGCTCGCGGGCTACCACCGTCGCGCGTACAAGCCGGAGAACATCGTCCTCGCTGCCGCCGGGAGCGTCGATCACGCGCGGCTGGCGTCGCTGCTCGCCGAGCGCTTGAACGGCCCGGCACGAGGTCCTGGCCTCGCCGCGCGCAAGCCGGCACGGGTCGACGGCATTCCAGGCGTCCGCTTCCAGCAGAAGGACACCGAGCAGTACCACGTCTGCCTCAGCGCGCCGGGCATCGCGCGTAACGACGAGCGCCGCTTCGCCGGTTCGCTCATGGACGCGATCGTTGGCGGCTCGGCCTCGTCGCGACTGTTCCAGGAGATCCGCGAGAAGCGCGGCATGGCGTACTCCGTCTACAGCTACTCGTCGCAGTACGCCGACGCGGGACAGATCGGCGTCTACGTCGGAACCCGCGAGGACAACCTCGCCGAGTGCCTCGCGATCGCCGTTGCCGAGCTCACCGACATCGCGGCCGGCAACGTCCGCCCGGACGAGCTCGCACGGGCGAAAGAGAACCTCAAGGGCCGCATCCTGCTCTCCCTCGAGTCGACGTCGGCGCGCATGACGCGTCTCGGCAAGTCGACGATCACCGACACGCCGCTGCTCACGCCCGAGCAGGTGGTGAAGCGGCTCGAGGCGGTGAAGGCAAGCGAGGTGGCCGAGCTCGCCGATGCGCTGCTGGCGCCCGAGCGGCTCTCGGTCGCGGGGATCGGTCCCGACCCGTCGCGGTTCGCCGAAGCGGTGGAACGGGTCAACCCGAAGCTCGCCGTGAAAGCGGCCTGATGCGCGTCGCGCTGTACGGCGCCTCCGGCAAGGTCGGCGCGCTGCTGCTCCCTGCGCTTGCAGCTGCCGGGCACGAGGTCGTCGACGCGCGGGAGGACGGGCCGTCGGGCTGCGATGCAGCTGTCGACTTCTCGACACCCGACGCGGTCGTCGCGAACGTCGAGGCGTGCCTCGAGGCCGGCGTCCCCGTCGTCGTCGGGACGACCGGCTTCGATCTCGGATCGCTGGACGGGGCTGCTCGCACCGCAGGCGTGCCGTGCTTCCACGCACCGAACTTCGCTCAGGGAGCCGTGCTCATGATGCGGTTCGCCGAGGAGGCGGCGCGGGTGTTCCCGCGGGCTGAGATCGTCGAGCTGCACTCGGATGCGAAACGCGACGCGCCGTCCGGGACGTCGAAGGCGACCGCGCAGCGCATGGGTACCGACCCGCCGATCCACTCCGTGCGGCTGCCCGGCCTCGTGGCCCACCAGGAAGTCGTCTTCGGCGGCATGGGGGAGACGCTCACGATCCGGCACGACACGACGTCACGCGAGGCGTTCGTCCCGGGAGTGCTCCTCGCGCTCGAGCACGTTCGCGAGCTCCCCCCGGGCCTGACGGTCGGGCTCGACGCCCTGCTCTAGCGCCTCAACCCCTCGAGCGCGACCAGAAGCTCCTGGTGGCGGCGCTCCTCGTCCGAGACGACCTCCTCGTCCGGCTGCCTCCGTCGTGCCATGAGCGCGTTCACCGGCTTGACGACGAAGAAGAAGATCGCGGCGGCCGTCGAAACGAAGGTGATGGCGGCGGTGATGAACGCCCCGTATCGGAAGACGGCGTCGTTGATCGTGAACGTCAGGTCGCTGAAGTCCGGCTTGCCGATGATCATCGCGACGATCGGCATGATCAGGTCGTCGACGAACGACGTGATCAGGGCCGCGAATGCGAGGCCCATCACGAAGGCGACGGCGAGCTCGACGAGGTTGCCGCGCAAGAGGAAGTCCCGGAACTCCTTGATCATGTGCCTGCCCTCCTGCCGTAGGATCAGGACGTGCTCGGTGAGATCCTGACCGCGATCTGTACGCCGTTCAAGGCGGACGGAGCGGTCGACTACCAGGCATTTCGCAGCCTTGCGGCGCATCTCGTCGCGAACGGCTCCGACGGTCTCGTCGTCACCGGCACCACGGGAGAGTCGCCGACGCTGTCCGACGACGAGCGCTTCGCTCTCTACGAGGCGGCGCTCGACGAGGTCGGCGATCGTGCGACCGTCATCGCCGGTACGGGGACGTACTCGACGCCGCACTCCGTTCATCTCACGGCCCGGTCGCACGAGATCGGCGTCCACGGCTTCCTCGTTGTCACGCCGTACTACAACAAGCCGCCGGTTCGAGGCATCGTCCGTCACTTCGAGGAGATCGCCGCGGTGACCGACCGGCCGATCGTGGCGTACAACATCCCGAGCCGGGTGGTGCTCAACCTCGAGACGGATGCGATCGCCCAGCTCGCGGAGATCCCGACGGTGCGCGCCGTGAAGCAGGCGTACCCCAACCTGGAGCAGGCTCGTGCGATCGTCGAGCTCGGCCTCGACCTGTACGCGGGTGACGACGACCTCGTCTTCCCGTTCCTCGAGGTGGGAGGGCTCGGAGGCGTCTGCGTGCACACGCACGTCGTCGGCCCACAGGTGAAGGAGATGGTGCGCCTCTTCCGGGAGGGCGACGTCGACGGCGCGCGGCGGCTCGATCGGGACCTGGCCCCGTCGATCGACCTGCTCCGCGTCGTCGTGAACCCGATCGCGATCAAGTGCGCCCTCAACCTTCTCGGCCACGATGTCGGCGGTCATCGGCTGCCGCTCGTCGAGGCGACGGAGGAGGAGCGCGAGGCCGTCCGCGGCTGCCTCGAGCGACTCGGACTGCTGGCAGCGGCCCCCGTGTAGATGGCGCGCTTCGACGACATGCTCGCATCGCTCGGGGCGAGTGCCGCTATTCCGGGCGTGATGGGCGTCGGGCCCGGACGCACCTGGGACGCCGTCGTCGCGGCGCATGCGCCGTCGCTCACCGGGGACAGCACGACCTTCGTGGCCCTCGACGACGGAACGCTCGTCGTGAATGAGGACCTGCCCGACGGCGCGCTCGGGCCGATCGCCGACGCGATCGAGGAGATGGTCGGCCCGCCCTATCGCGCGGCGGCCGCACGGGGCGAAGGCGACCTGTGGAACGCGGTCGCGGAGTCCGTGCGGATCGTGGAGCTCGCTGATGTCGGGAGCGACGAGGTCGAGCTCAGCGTGGTCGACGGCGAGCGGACGCTGACCCTGGGCGACGACCAGACGGACCGTGCGCTTCCGGCTCTCGACGCGCTTGCTGCAGAGCACGACGCGGTCGCCATCCACGCAGAGCGGGTGGACGGGGACCTTTTCGCCGTCGACGTGTTCCCGCTGTAGTCGCCCGTAGACTCAGCTCCGTGAGCGACACGCTCCGGATCATCCCACTGGGCGGCCTCGGCGAGGTCGGCAAGAACATGACCGTCTACGAGCTCGGTGACGAGATCATCGTCGTCGACGCCGGGCTGGCGTTCCCCCGCGACGAGCATCTCGGCGTCGACCTCCTCCTGCCGGACATCGCGTACCTCTCCGGTCGTCGCGTCCGAGCCGTCATCCTCACGCACGGTCATGAGGATCACGTCGGCGGGCTCCCGTACCTGCTGCGCGAAGTGGACGTGGACTCGGTCATCGCGACACCCCTCACCCTCGCGCTCGTGAAGTCGAAGCTGGACGAGCACGGGCTCGGTCAGAAATCGGAGCTCGTCGCCGCCGAGCCCGGGGACGAGCCGCTCGAGCTCGGCCCGTTCCGCGTGGAGCTCGTTCGCGTCGCGCACTCGATCCCCGATTCGGCGGCGCTCGTGATCGAGACGCCGGCGGGACGGGTCGTGCACACGGGAGAC
>DASTWH010000229.1:0-2795 GCA_035758735.1 Gaiellaceae bacterium | reverse complement strand
CGCGACGACTTCGGCCAGTGGGACCCGCGGGCGCAGCGACCCGAGCTCTGGAACCTCTACAACGGCCGCATCCGCAAGGGCGAGCAGGTGCGCGTCTTCCCGATCTCCAACTGGACGGAGCTCGATGTGTGGCAGTACGTCGCGCGCGAGCAGCTCGAGCTCCCCGCGATCTACTTCGCGCACGAGCGCGAGGTCTTCGAGCGCGACGGGATGCTCTACGCCGCCTCCGAGTTTATCGAGCGCTACCCGCACGAGGAGCCGTTCGCCGAGTGGGTGCGGTTCCGGACGGTCGGCGACATGTCGTGCACGGGCGGCGTCCGGTCGCACGCGGCGACGATCGAGGAGGTCGTGGCCGAGATCGCCGCGACGCGGATCACCGAGCGCGGCGAGACGCGGGCCGACGACAAGGTCTCGGAGGCCGCGATGGAGGATCGCAAGCGGCAGGGGTACTTCTGATGGTCGACCTCGCCGAGCTGCTCACCGGGGAGGCCGCCTCGAGCGAGCTCATGCGCCTCGTCACCTGCGGCTCGGTCGACGACGGGAAGTCGACGCTGATCGGCCGGCTCCTCTACGACACGAAGCAGGTGATGGCCGATCAGCTCGAGCACGTCGAGGAGACGAGCGAGCGGCGCGGCGACGGCTACGTCAACCTCGCGCTCCTGACCGACGGCCTCCGCGCGGAGCGCGAGCAGGGGATCACGATCGACGTCGCGTACCGGTCGTTCGTCACCGCGTCGCGGCGCTTCCAGCTCGCGGACGCGCCGGGGCACGTCCAGTACACGCGGAACATGGTCACGGGCGCGTCGACGGCGGACGTCGCCGTCGTCCTGCTCGACGCGCGGAAGGGCGTGATCGAGCAGACCCGCCGCCATACGTTCATCGCGGCGACGCTCGGCATCCCCCACATCGTCTTCGCCGTGAACAAGATGGACCTCGCCGACTACGCCGAGGAGCGGTTCCGCGCGATCGAGCGCGAGCTCGACGGGCTCTGCGAGCAGCTCGGCGTCCGGGACGCGCTCGCGATCCCGATCGCGGCGCTGCCCGGGGACAACGTCGTCGAGCCGTCCGACCGGTTGTCGTGGTGGGACGGCGGGACGTTCCTCGAGCGACTCGAGACGATCGAGATCGCAGCCGACCGGGACGCCGCCCACCGGCGCTTCCCCGTGCAGTGGGTGATCCGGCCGATGAGCGACGAGCACCACGACTACCGCGGCTATGCCGGCGAGGTCGCGGGCGGCGAGTGGCGCGCCGGGGACGACGTCGTCGTCCTTCCCTCCGGCCTCCGCACGACGGTCGCCGCGGTCGAGACGCACGACGGCGCGCTCGACGTCGCCGTCCAGGGGCAGTCGGTGGTCGTGCGGCTCTCCGACCACCTCGACGTCTCGCGCGGGGACATGCTCTGCGATCCCGCCGACGCGCCCGTCGCCGCGCGGGAGCTCGTGGCGACGGTCTGCTGGCTGAGCGAGCGCCCGATCGAGACCGGCGCCCGGCTCGCCGTGAAGCACACGACGCGCTGGACGCGCGCGATCCTCGACGAGGTCTGCTCGACCCTCGACGTCACGACGCTCGAGCAGGTGCCCGCCGACGGCCTCGAGCTCAACGACCTCGCGCAGGTCCGGCTGCGGCTCGCCGGCCCGCTGATGGTCGACCCGTACGCGACGAACCGCCAGACCGGCTCGTTCGTCCTCGTCGACGAGTCGACGAACGAGACCGTCGGCGCCGGCATGGTGCTCTCCGCCACCGCCTGACGGACGCGGCCTCGACAGAGGCGAACACGTGTTCTATCCTGTGGCATGCGGGTCGCCTACCGCGAGGAGCCCTGCCGCAGCGCGCTGAACCGCGTCAAGGGGATGCCGTTCGCGTGGTCGCTGAACCCCTACACCGGCTGCGCGCACCGCTGCACGTTCTGTTACGTGCGCGCCTTCGAGGCCCGCGCCGACCGCCCGTCCGACGACCGCTACGGCCGGTCGATCCGCGTCAAGGTCAACGTCGCGGACGTCCTGCGCGGCGAGCTCGAGCGCCCGTCGTGGAAGCGCGAGAGCGTCGCGATCGGGGCGGCGACCGACCCGTACCAGCCGGCCGAGGGCCGCTACCGGCTCACGCGTGCCTGCATCCGGGAGCTCGGCCGCGCCCGGACGCCCTTCTCGCTGATCACGCGCGGGCCGATGGCGCGACGCGACGCCGACGTGCTCGCCGAGGCTGCCGTCCGCGCGAAGGTGCACGTCACCTTCTCGGTGCCGACCCTCGACGAGCGGATCTGGCGCACCACCGAGCCCGGGACGGCGCCGCCGCGCCGCCGGCTCGAGACGGTGCGCATCCTCGCCGAGGCGGGGATCGACACCGGAGTCGCGCTCGCGCCCCTCCTGCCAGGCCTCTCCGACGACCCCGAGCTCCTCGCCGAGGTCGTCCGGGAGGCGCGGGCCGCAGGCGCGAGCGGCGTGTGGGCCAACGTGCTCTACCTGCGTCCCGGCACCCGGGAGCACTTCCTGGAGGCCCTCGCGCGCGACTGGCCCGAGCTGCTCCCGGCGTACGAGACGCTCTACGACGGGCGCGCGTCTCTGCCCTCGCGCGAGACCGACGAGACGCGCTCCCTGGTCCGCCGGCTGGCCCGCGAGACATGGGTTCCGCGCCGGCCGACGCTCCGCCCGGAGCCCGCTCCCGAGCAGCTCTCGCTGGCCGTGGAGTAGGCACCGTCTTCCTGCGCTCGTAGAATCGGGCGCATGGCCGAGAACGGCGAGACCAACGGAGAGAAGAACGGCGAGATCACCGTCCTGATCGCGGACGACCACGAGGTC
>DASTWH010000218.1:0-13224 GCA_035758735.1 Gaiellaceae bacterium | reverse complement strand
AGCCACGTGGACGCCCGTCGCTCCGCTCCGGCTCGGTCGCCGCAGGGCATGGGGCCAGATCATCGCCGCCTCGGGGCGGATGTACCTCCGTCGTGCACCGCTCTTCCTCGGGATCGGCCTGCTCCTCATCCCGATCACGTTCGCGATCACGCTCCTCCAGTGGCTCCTGCTCATGGCCGTGGACCTCGTCGGCGTCGTCACCGGAGACGCCGCGGGGACGTGGGCGTTCGTCGCCGCCGTCATCGGGACGACGTTCACGCTCCTCGGGCTCGGCGTCGTCATGGCCGCGACCGCCTTGTCCCTCGTCGAGCTCGACTCGGGCCGGAGCATCGGCCCGATCGACGCGTATCGCCTCGCGTGGAGCCGCATCCGACCGCTCCTGCGCGCGCTGGTGCTCTGGGTGGCCGTCTGGATCGTGCTGACGGCAACGGTCTTCCTCATTCCGGTCGCCGTCTGGCTGGCTGTGAGGTGGTGTCTCGTCGCGCCCGTCGTGGCCCTCGAGGGCGACCGCCGGCCGTTCGCGACGCTCCGGCGAAGCGGCGAGCTCGTCCGCCGACGCTGGATCCGTGTCGGATCGCTCGTCGGAGTCAGCGGAGCAGTCGCCCTCCTCCTCGGTCCGCTGCTCGGAGCGATCCTCATCTTCCTGACGGACCTGCCGCTCGCGATGCTGAACATCGTCGCCGGCGTCGTCTACGCGCTCGCGATGCCGTTCGTGGCGCTCGTGACCGCATACGTCTACTTCGACGCGCGGTCACGGTTCGAGCTCGAGCCCGTCGAGCACGTCAGCGAGCTCCCGGCGGAGATCGCGGTCGAGACGGCCTAGGCGAGCTCGGCCTCGAGCGGACGATCGCCCGCGACGAGCTCGGCGAACTTGCCGCCGGCCGCGACCAGCTCGTCGTACGTCCCGATCTCGACGACGCGGCCCTCGTTCAGCACGACGATCTGGTCCGCGTCGCGAACGGTCGACAGCCGGTGCGCGATCGCGATCGTCGTTCGGCCCTCGGAGAGGCGCTCGAGCGCCTCCTGCACGAGGCGCTCGGTCTGCGTGTCGAGCGACGACGTCGCCTCGTCGAGGACGAGCACGGGCGGATTCCGCAGGATCGTCCGCGCAATCGCCATCCGCTGCTTCTCACCGCCCGAGAAGCGGTAGCCGCGCTCTCCCACCATCGTCTCGTAGCCGTCGGGGAGGGTCGCGATCAGCTCGTGGATCTGTGCCGCGCGCGCGGCGTCCTCGATCTCGTCGTCGGTTGCGGTCGGTCGAGCGAAACGGAGGTTCTCGCGCACCGTCGCGTGGAAGAGGTACGTCTCCTGCGAGACGACGCCGACCGTGTCGGCGAGGCTCGCGAAGCTCAGCTGCCGCACGTCCACGCCGTCGACGGAGACCGCGCCGCGGGATACGTCGTAGAGGCGGGCGACGAGGTACGCGCAGGTGGTCTTGCCGGAGCCCGTCTCCCCCACGAGCGCCGTCTTCGTCCCCGGCGGGACGAGGAACGAGACGTCCTGCAGCGTCCAGGCCGCGTCGTCGTAGCGGAACCAGACGCCGTCGAGTTCGACCTCGCCACGCGGATCGCGGAGCTCGCGCCGGCCCTCGACGATGTCCACTTCGTGGTCGAGATACTCGAAGATCCGGTCGAAGAGCGCGAGCGAGGTCTGCACGTCGATCTGCACGCCGAGCAGGCTCCCGATCGGGAAGAAGAGGCGCGTCTGGAGCGTCGTGAACGCCACCAGAGTCCCGATCGTGATCGCTTCCGAGCCACGTGCGATCGAGAACCCCGCGAACCAGTAGACGAGCGCGGGCATGATCGCGAAGGTCATCTGGATCGAGGCCATCATCCAGCGGCCCGTCATCCGGCTCCGCACTTCGAGATCGGCGAGGCGGCGCGACTCGCTCTCGAAGCGCTCCGCAAGGTCATCGGTCCTCCCCATCGTCTTCCCGAGCAGGATCCCGGAGACCGAGAGCGACTCCTGCACGATCGACGAGACGTCCGCGAGGGAGGCCTGCCGCTCGGCCGCCACCTTCTTGCGCTGCGCGCCGACGCGCTTCGTGAGCAGGACGAACAGCGGCAACAGGGCGAGCGCGAAGACCGCGAGCCGCCAGTCGAGCAGGAACATGGCCACGATGGTCGCGAGCACGGTCGTGACGTTCGAGAGCACGGACGTCGCCGTCGACGTCACGACGTTCTCGATGCCTCCGATGTCGTTCGCGATCCGGCTCTGCACCTCGCCCGTGCGCGTCCTGGTGAAGAACGCGAGCGACAGTCGCTGGAGGTGGCGGTAGACCTTCGTCCGCAGGTCGTGCATGACGCTCTGGCCGACCTGGTTGGAGAGGAGCGTCTGCCACACGCCGATGACGCCCGTGACGACCGGGATCGCGACCATCCCCGCGACGAGCACGGTCAGCAGCCCGACGTTCTCGTCCGGAATCGCCACGTCGAGCACCTCGCGCAGCAGGAACGGAGAAACGACACCGATCCCCGCCGAGAAGACGATCAGCGCGCAGACGACGCCGAGGCGCGCGCGGTACGGGCGAAACAGGGGGAAGATCCGCCGCAGGTTCGCCCTGCGAACCGCCGGGTCCGCCGGGCGCTGGGGAGCGTCCTCGGCGGCGAACGAGTCGAAGCGGCGTCCGGGCACGTCCTAAGCGTACGGACGGGCTGCGGTCTCGCCGCACGCGACGCCTACCATTCGAGCGTGCCCGTCGACGTCGTCAGCGAGCCCGTCCACCAGCTCCTCGACTGGGTCTCGCGCGGTCCCAGGACCTATGCCGAGACGATCGACGCGTGGAAGACCCACTGCCCTCGTATCTCGCCATGGGAGGACGCCCTGTCCCAGGGGCTGATCGCCATCGAGCGGCGCGACGGCGGCTCGCTCGTCGTGCTCACGGACGCCGGCGCGTCAGTGCAGCGACGGGCAGCCTGAGGCAGGCAGCGCCGCGCAGCCGACGAATTCGTCGGTGTGGCCACGAACGACGCGATCGACCGCTTTCTCGAGCACGGAGGGCTCTCACCGGCGTCGCAGCGTGCGTACGGCTCCGATCTCCGCGCGTTCGCGGCCTGGCTCGATCGGCGAGGGCTGGGGCTGGGCGAGGTCGACGCGCGCGTCCTCTCCGACTGGGTCGCGGAGCTCGGGAGCGGCCGAGACCGGCTCGCGCCGCCATCCATCGCGCGACGCCTCTCGGCGGTCCGCTCGTGCCTGCGCTACTCGTTCGGCGCGACGTCGGTTCCCGAAGCCTCGCTGTCCCCGCGGCGGGCGCGGCGGCTCCCGGACGCGCCGAAGCCCGCCGAGATCGACGAGCTCCTCGAGCTCGTCGACGGCGAGTCGCCCCTCGCGCTTCGAAACCGAGCCTTGCTCGAGCTCCTCTACTCCGCCGGGCTGCGGAGCCAGGAGGCCGTAACACTCGACCTCGCTGACGTCGACTTCGAGCGCGAGGTCGTGCACGTGCGCGGCAAGGGAGGGAAGGAGCGCGTCGTCCCGCTCGGAGAGGAAGCCGCGCTCCGGCTCGCGCGCTACCTCCAGCTCAGCCGACCGCAGCTCGCGTCCGGCGCGAATGACGCCGTCTTCCTCTCCGCGCGCGGTCGCCGCCTCGACACGAGTACCGTTCGGCGGCTCTTGCGTCACCCCCACCGGCTCCGCCACGCCTTCGCAACCCATCTTCTGGAAGGCGGAGCGGACCTCCGTGTCATCCAGGAGCTCCTCGGCCACGCCTCGCTCTCGACGACGCAGATCTACAGCCACGTGGATGCGCGGCGCCTACGACGCGTCTACGACCGCTCGCATCCGCGCTCCTGAGGGCGAGAGACGCTTCAGAGCCGCACGCCGGGCGGCCTCGATCCGCCGCGGCGTGGAGTCGTCGCGCGACCAGCGCGGCCACGCGTACTTCGTCGTCGACCGCAGCTCACACCCGAGGTTGCAGGCCAGGCGCACGCCCGAGCGGCCTGCACTGAAGAGGCCCGCATCTCCGAGCACCGCGCGGACCTCGGCCTGGCCCCGCCGCTGCCGCAGCAGATTGAGGACGGCCCAGTCCTCGACGCCGTCCCGGATCTGCGTGAGGCGCGCGCTCGGCCACGGCCCGTTCGGCCCCGGGTAGACGATGACCTTCTCGCCGCTTCCGATCGACTCGTGCGGGTTCGACGCGGTGTAGCTCGTCATCCCCTGTGCGTAGAGAAGGCCGTGGACGCTCTCCAGCGCGGTCCAGAGCATGAGCATGCGCGGGTTCGAGAGCGGCTCCGTCGCAGCGAGCCCGGGCGTGCCGGGAGTCCCGGTGTACGTGTAGGCCCACACCATCTTCCCGCGAGCGCGCACCTTGTCGATCAGCGCGAGACCGGAGCGGGCACGGGACTTTCCGGCGCGCGTGTGCGCCGGGCTCGTCCACGTGCCGTAGTAGCGGCGTGAGAGCACGGTCCACACGTCGAGGTCGTCGCCGCCCTTGCCGTCCCACAGGAAGGCGTTGGCCGCAGTCGGGTTGCCGGTCATCAGCTGCGCGCCTCCGGGGAAGCACTCGTGCAGGGCCTTTGCCTGGCGGGCGACGACACGCTGGCCCGCGAGGCTCGGCTCGTCGTACCCGAACACGTACGTCAGCGGAGCTGCCCCGAGTACCTCGTTCTCGGACCAGAACGAATGCACGCGCCCCAGGTAGTCGCACCACGTCTCCGGGGCGAACGGGCTCATCTGCGCGATGTAGTTGTGCGCCGCCGTTCGGTTGCTCGAGATCGGGATCCTGAGTGCAGAGAAGCCGGGCGACGCACGCAGCTGACCGAGGAAGTTGCCGGCCGAGTCGAGCCACCACCTGGAGTTCGCCGCGTAGCCGGAGGCGGAGCGCGGCTCGCCGAAGCCCCACGAGCCCGGCGAGACACGGTAGGCGCCGAGAAGCGCGAAGAGCGCGCGGTTCGCCGCCACGCGCTGCTCGTGGCTCGTGAAGCCGTACAGCTGCGCGGACTTCGAGACGTACGACTCGGGGCTCAGGTTGAACGACGTGAGCAGGTTTCCGACCCGTGTGCCCGGGCGCGGCAGCGTCACGGGGAAGACCCTGATGCGGACCGGCACGGTCGTGCGCCGACCGTCGGCCGTCACCGCGAGCGACGCCGCGTAGCGACCGGGCGTGGTCCCGTAGGGCACGTCGACCTGGACGTGGATGGGTTGGTTCGGCCGCTCGCTCGCGCGCTCGCTCCCGTCCCACGGCTCGAGCGCATCGGGCACCGCGCGGCTGTCGACAGCCACGAAGTGGGCGAAGTAGAGACGCAGTGCGACACCGCCTGCGGGGGCCGTCGCGACGCTCACCGAGATGCGCTTTGCCCCACGGACGACGACGATCGCATCCTCCCGCTCGCCGATCGCAGAGTTGGCGGTCGCGTACGAGCTCCCGCCGCGGGGAAGCGCGCCGCTTGGCGAGATCGACTGCGACGACGGGTACGCGACAACCGTGTCGGCGACGGTCGTGGCGGTCGCTGCGCCGGCGAGTGCGACGAGCCCGCCGACGAGCGCAGACGCGAGCGCGAGCCCGCGCAGGAGCCCGCGTGAGCGACGGCGCAAGAGGAGCCGGGAGCCGTTCGGCGAAACCGTCCGGGCGCCGTGAGTGCTTCCGACCCCGACGTCGAGCGCTACCTGCTCACCCTTCAGGCCCAGCGGTCGCCCCGGACTGTGGACGCCTATCGCCGCGACCTCGCCGCGCTGCATGCATTCCTCGGCAAGGACGTGGCCCGCGTCACTCCCGAGGAGCTCGCAGCGTGGGTCGCCTCGATGCGCGCCGAAGGGCTCGCCGCCTCGACGATCGCCCGGCGCGTCTCCGCGGTTCGTGCGTTCTTCCGTCACCTCGTCCTTATCGGCATGCGCGACGAGAATCCAGCTGCCTCTCTCAAGCTACCGCGCCGCGGCCGCACCCTACCGCGCGCGCTCTCGCCGTCCGAGACCGAGCGGCTGATCGACGCCGCGATCGGGACGACGCCTCGCGCGCTGCGGGACCGCGCGCTCGTGGAGCTCCTGTACGGCGCAGGGCTCCGCGTCTCCGAGGCTGTCGGGCTCGAGAAGAACGGCGTCGCACTCGAGGAGCGCGTCGTGCGCGTCCTCGGGAAAGGCGGCAAGGAGCGGCTCGTCCCGCTCGGCCGTCCCGCAGCCGAGGCCGTGCGCCGCTACCTCGCGCTCGGCCGGCCCCACCTCGATCGTCGGTATCGGCCCGAGCTCTTCCTGAACGCACGCGGTGGCGCGCTCACGCGCGCCGGGGCGTTCCTGATCCTCCGCAAGCTCGCAGACCGCGCCGGCCTCGAGCCCGGTCGCGTTCACCCGCATCTGCTGCGTCACTCGTTCGCCACGCACCTGCTGGAGGGCGGGGCCGACCTGCGCTCCGTCCAGGAGATGCTGGGGCACGCGGACCTGGGGACGACCGAGCGCTACACGCACGTCTCCGACCGGCGCCGTCGCGACGTCTACTTCGAGGCGCACCCGCACGCCCGTCGCCGCCCGAGCGACACCTCGGCCTAGACCGTCCAGGCAGCGCGGGAGAGCTCGACGACCTCGGCGACCGCGTCGTCACCCGCGTCGACGAGCGTGACGTGGCCGAGCTTCCGCCCCGGGCGCGCATCCTTGCCGTACAGGTGGACGTGCGCGCCGGGGATCGCGAGAAGGCGCTCGAGCGGCGGGCTACTGCCGACGAGGTTGACCATTACGGTCGAGCCTCGTGCGGCAGTCATGCCGAGCGGGAGCCCGAGAATCGCGCGCAGGTGGTTCTCGAACTGGCTCGTGTGGGTGCCGTCGATCGTCCAGTGCCCGCTGTTGTGCACGCGCGGTGCGAACTCGCTCGCGAGAAGCCGGCCCTCGACCTCGAAGAGCTCGACCGCGAGCACGCCGACGTAGCCGAGGTCGTCGAGCAGGCGTGAGGCGATTCGCTCCGCCTCCCCTTGCGGCGCAGCCGGCGCGGGCGCGCGGGACACCGCCAGGATCCCGCCGCGGTGCTCGTTCTCGGTCACGGGGTAGAAGGCCGTGTCCCCCGTCAGTCCGCGAACGGCGAGGATCGACAGCTCCCGATCGAAGGAGACGATCCCCTCGGCCAGCTCGTCCTCGCCCAGCGGTTCGACCGTCTCGACGACGCGCTGCCCCTTGCCGTCGTAGCCGAGACTGCGCGACTTCACGAGCGCCGGGACTCCGGTCTCGTCGAGCGATCCGAACGGAGCCGTCGCGATGCCGAGACGGCGGAAGAGGTCCTTCTCGGCGAGACGGTCCTGCCCGACCTCGAGCGCGCGCGGCTCGGGGACGGCGCCCACCGCGCGGGCCGCGCTCACCGGGACGTTCTCGAACTCGTACGTCACGGCGTCCGTCCCCTCCGCGAGCCGGTCGAGGCACGTCGGATCGTCGTAGGCGCCGACGACGAGCTCGCCGACGTCGCCCGCGCATGCGTCCGCAGCCGGATCGAGGAAGCGGAGGCGCACGCCGAGCGGTGCGCCCGCGAGGGCGAGCATCCGTCCGAGCTGTCCGCCGCCGATGCAGCCGACGAGCGCCGTCACGCGGCCGGATCGGGCGCGGCGAGCACGGCCTCGGTCTGCTCCTCGCGGAACGCGGCCAGCCGCTCGCGAACGCCGTCGTCGCGAAGCGCGACGATCGCGGCGGCGAGGAGCGCCGCGTTGATCGCACCCGCCCGTCCGATCGCGAGCGTTCCGACGGGGACGCCCGCAGGCATCTGGGCGATCGAGAGGAGCGAGTCCAGGCCCTGGAGCGTCTTCGACTCGACGGGCACCCCCAGCACGGGCACCAGCGTCTTCGAGGACGTCATCCCGGGCAGGTGGGCGGCCCCGCCCGCGCCGGCGATGATCACCTGCAGCCCACGCTCCTCCGCCGAGGACGCGTACGAGAAGAGCTTGTCCGGCGTGCGATGGGCCGACACGACCTCGGTCTCGAAAGGAATGCCGAGCGACTCGAGCGTCTCGGCGGCATGACGCATGGTCTCCCAGTCGGAGCGGGAGCCCATGATGATCCCGACGACGGGCGCGTCGCTCACCGGCCGGACACTACTTCGTGCGCGACTTCTTCACGAGGAGCGCCGCAACCGAGCCGGCGGTCTTGCGCAGGTCGGCCTCCTCCTCGTCGCTCTCGGCAATCCCCTCGAGGATCTGGATCGTGTCGCGCTGCGGCGTGCCGTTCTTCAGACACACCATCGCGAGCCGCCTGACCGCGGCGTTCGGGTCGCGCGCCGCGAGCTCGTGCAGCAGCGGTCGGAAGGCGTTCACGTCGCCGGGGTGGGAGCGCGAGAGGCCTTCGAGCGAGATGAGCGCGGAGCCTCGCGCGGCGGGGCTCTCGTCCTCGAGGCCACGGCGGAGCAGCTCGAGCTTCTGGCGGAACCGGAACTGGGCGATCGCGCGGTATGCCTGGGCACGGACGCGGTAGTCCGCGTGGCGCGCACCCGCCTCGATCTCCTCGTCCCACTGGGAGCGCAGGGATGCGAGAGCCTTCTCGTCGCCTGCTTGTGCGAGGGCGTCCGCCTCGGCAGCCGCCTCGGCGAGCGTCATTCGAGCTCTGAGAGGGGGCGCGGGCCCGGGCCGGTGTAGCGCGCCGACGGGCGGATCAGTCGCGCGACCCGCTTCTGCTCGAGGATGTGCGCCGACCAGCCTGCGACCCGAGCGCACGCGAACATCGCCGGAGTGAGCTTCGCGGGAATGTCCGCGACGTCGAGCACGATCGCCGCCCAGTACTCGACGTTCGTGGCCAGCACGCGCTCGGGGTGACGCTCCTGCAGCGCCGACAGCGCGGCCGACTCGAGCGCACGAGCCGCCTCGACGCGAGCGGAGCCGAGCTCGTCCGCCGTGCGCGAGAGCAGTCGGGCGCGTGGATCCTCGGCCCGGTACACCCGGTGGCCGAAGCCCATGATCCTGTCCCCACGGGTGAGAAGGTCGTCGACGTACTTCTCGGCGTCTCCCGCGGCGGCGACCTCGTCGATCATCGGGATCACATGTGCGGGCGCACCTCCGTGAAGCGGCCCCGAGAGCGTCCCGATCGCCGCCGACATCGCGGCGCCGGCGTCCGCGCCGGTCGACGTCGCCACGCGTGCGGTGAACGTCGAGGCATTGAGGCCGTGCTCGGCGGTGCAGATCCAGTACGTGTCGATCGCTGTCACGTGCCGTGGATCCGCCTCGCCGCGCCAGCGAAGCAGGAACCGCTCGGCCGCGGTCTTGCCGGCCGCGACGACGTCGTCCGGCACGGAATCCGCGTGGCCGTCCGCGACGCGGGCCGAGCGGGCAACGATGGACATGACCTGCGCCGACAATCTCCCGAGGTCGTCGCGTGCCTGCTCGTCCGAGATCTCGGTCATCTTCCCGAGCCCCCACACCCCGGAGAGCCGCGCGATCTCGGCCTGCGCGTCGGCAGGCGCGCTCCCGGTGAGGGCCGGCGGCTCGTACGGATCGGGCTCGGGCATGCCTGGCTCGAGGCTCTCGTCGACGAGCAGTCCCCAGACCTTCTCGTACGGGACGCGGCCGACGAGCTCCTCGATGTCGACGCCGCGGTAGCGGAGAGACCCGCCTTCACGATCCGGCTCGGCGATCTCCGTCTCGACCGCGACGACGCCTTCGAGTCCCGGCTTGAAGTCCGCGACTTCGCTCATCTCGCAAAGACGCTACCTGACCGGAATTGCGCAGGCATGCAGGTACCATCGGCGCGCCGATGGCCCATCGCGTCACCCTCATTCCCGGCGACGGGACCGGGCCGGAGCTCACGGAAGCCACCCGCCGCGTCCTCGAGGCGACGGGGGTCGCGTTGGACTGGGACGTCCGCCAGGCAGGCGTCGACGTGATGGAGGAGGCGGGTACGCCTCTTCCGGAGGACACGCTCGAGTCGGTCAAGGTGAACGGCGTCGCGCTGAAGGGGCCGATCACGACGCCGATCGGCACCGGCTTCCGCTCCGTGAACGTCGCCCTGCGGCACGAGCTCGAGCTCTACGCCTGCTTGCGGCCCTGCAAGACGTATCCGGGTGTCCGGTCGCGCTACGAGGGCGTCGACGTCGTCGTCGTCCGCGAGAACACCGAGGACCTGTACGCCGGGATCGAGTACGAGGCGGGAAGCGACGACGCGAAACAGGTCATCGACGGCTTGAACGCGCTGCAGGCGAAGCAGATCGCGGCCGCCTCGGGGATCTCCGTCAAGCCGATCAGCGCCGCGGCCTCCGAGCGCATCATCCGTTTTGCATTCGAGTACGCGCGCGCCCAAGGGCGACGCGAGGTCGCCGGCGTGACCAAGGCGAACATCATGAAGTTCACCGACGGGCTGTTCCTGTCCGTCTTCCGCGAGGTCGCGGCCGACTACCCGGACGTGCAGTCGCGCGAGGTGCTCGTCGACGCCCTGACGATGCAGCTCGTGCAGCGCCCCGAGGAGTTCGACGTGCTCGTGCTGCCCAACCTCTACGGCGACATCATCAGCGACCTCACCGCGGGGCTCGTCGGCGGCCTCGGTGTCGCGCCCGGCGCGAACATCGGCGAGCATGCGGCGGTCTTCGAGGCCACGCACGGCTCGGCGCCGAAGTACACGGGCCAGAACAAGGTGAACCCGACGGCGATGATCCTCTCCGGGAAGCTCATGCTCGAGCACCTGGGCGAGCGCGATGCGGCTCGACGACTCGAAGCCGCGGTCGCAGGCGTCATCGCGACAGGCGAGCGCGTGACCTACGACCTGAAGCCGACGCGCGACGATCCGACGGCCGTCGGCACCTCCGAGTACGCAGACGCGATCATCGAAAGGCTGGGGACGTAACCATGCGAAAGAAGATCACGGTCGTCGGGGCCGGGAACGTCGGAGCGACGTGTGCCCAGGAGCTCGCGCGGCGCGACTACGCCGACGTCGTCCTCGTCGACATCATCCCGAACTTCCCGCAGGGAAAGGCGCTCGACATCAACCAGGCCGCAGCCGTCCTCGGATACGAGCCGGCCATGATGGGCGCGAACGGCTACGAGGAGACCGCCGGTTCGGACGTTGTCGTCGTCACGGCGGGCAAGCCGCGATCGCCGGGCATGAGCCGCGACGACCTCGTTTCGACGAACGAGGCGATCGTGTCGTCGGTGACCAGGGAGGCCGTGAAGCACTCGCCCGACGCGATCCTCGTCGTCGTCTCCAACCCCCTCGACGCGATGTGCCACGTCGCCAAGGCGACGTCCCGCTTCAAGAAACACCGCGTCGTCGGCATGGCGGGGATCCTCGACACGGCCCGGTTCTCGACCTTCATCGCGCAGGAGCTCGACGTGTCCGTGAAGGACGTCACCGCGGTCGTCCTCGGTGGCCACGGCGACCAGATGGTCCCGGTGGTCTCCGCGACGAACGTCGGTGGCGTGCCACTCCCGGAGCTGCTACCGAAAGGGCGCATCAACAAGCTCGTGGAGCGCACGAAGGTCGGCGGCGGCGAGCTCGTCTCGCTGCTCGGCACGTCCGCGTGGTACGCGCCCGGTGCCGCGGCGGCCCAGATGGTCGACTCGATTTGCCTCGACGAGAAGCGGGTCCTCCCCTGCACGGCATATCTCCAGGGCGAGTACGGGATCGACGGCCTCTACATGGGAGTTCCGGTCAAGCTCGGTGCGTCGGGCGTCGAGGAGATCGTGAAGCTGCGGCTGACGGCCGACGAGAAGAAGATGCTGCGCGCTTCCGCAGCCGCGGTTCGCGAGGTCGTCGGCGTACTGAAGAAGAAGTAGGCATGGATCTCGGTCTCAGCGGCCGGACGGCGATCGTCTGCGGAGCATCCTCCGGGATGGGCCTCGGCATCGCGCGGTCGCTCCGAGGAGAAGGGGCGAACGTCGCGATGTTCGCCCGCCGCGCAGAGCTCCTCGAGCGGGAGGCCGAGACGATCGGAGGCCTCGCAGTCCCTGGCGACGTCACGAGCTCCGGGGATCTCGAGCGCCTCGTCGCCGCTACGGTCGACGCGTACGGCGGCGTCGACATCCTCGTTAACAACTCGGGTGGACCGCCCCGCGCAACGGCAACCGAGCTCGACGCGGACAAGGTGGCGGCGGCGGTCGACCTCCTGCTCGTCTCGGTCGTGCGCCTGACGGCTCTCTGCCTCCCCCATCTGGAGCGGAGCGGACAGGGTCGGATCGTGAACATCACATCGAGCACCGTGCGCGAGCCGATCGACAGCCTCGCGCTCTCGAACTCGGTGCGACCCGGTGTCATCGGCTGGGCGAAGTCGCTCGCGCGCCAGGTCGGCCCGAAAGGGATCACCGTCAACTCGATCGCTCCGGGGAGCATCGACACCGACCGCCTCCGGGAGCTCGACCCCGACGGGCCGTCGGAAGAGGACCTCCGCGAGATCCCGTTGCGCCGGCTCGGAACGACCGAGGAGATCGGCGACGTCGTCGCCTTCCTCTGCTCCACGCAAGCGTCGTACGTCAGCGGCACCGTGATCTTCGTCGACGGCGCGGCCAGCCGAAGCCTGTAGTGAAGCGCTTCGCCGGCACCGCGGTCGTCCTCGGCCTGGTGGGCCTCGCGGCCACCGCGCTCGTACTCTGGTGGCTGCCCGCGAACGACTTCCTCTTCGTTCCCGATCGCGCGAAGCCGCTGGCGGACAAGGTCGTGGTCCAGGGTGGGAAGGACCCCGCCGACGGCGACGTCTACTACGTCGACCTCTTCGTTCGACGCATCCGTAAGCTCGAACAGCTGCTCCCCTTCACGCGACCCGAGGGCTCGACGTTCGTTCCGGAGGAGCGGCTCCTGCCCGGCGGGACGACCGACCAGGACCGGGACCGGCAGAACGCCGAGGACATGCAGCGCTCCGAGAAGATCGCGGCCGTCGTCGCGCTCCGCGCGCTCGGCTACGACGTCGAGGCGACCCCGAACGGCGTCCTCGTGACGAGCGTCTACACGAACGTCCCGGCCGCGAAGGTGCTCGAGGCGAACGACGTGATCGTCGGTGTGAACGGCGTGGCCGTGCAGACGCCTCCACAACTCCGCCGCGAGATCGGGTTGATCACGCCGGGCTCCGATGTGCGCCTCACGATCCGACGCGGCGGCAAGGAACGGGACGTCACTGTGCGGACGGTCCCGAATCCGCAGGACTCGTCCCGCGCAGTGGTCGGCATCCTCGTCGACCAGGACGCGAAGATCGAGCTACCGATCGATGTCGACATCGACCTCGGGCGAGTCGGAGGACCGTCGGCTGGCCTCCCCTTCGCGCTCGAGATCGCCCGCAAGCTCGGCCGCGACGTCACGCACGGCTGCCGGATCGCCGCCACCGGTGCGCTCGCCCTCGACGGGACCGTGATCCCC
>DASTWH010000127.1:0-3726 GCA_035758735.1 Gaiellaceae bacterium | reverse complement strand
GCGTTCGTCGACGGCGAGCCCGTGGGCAATCTGACCCGGGACAACATCCTCGACAACATCACGCTGTACTGGCTGACCGGCACCGGCGCCTCGGCCGCGCGTTGGTACTGGGAGCTCGGGCGGTTCCAGGCCGCAGCCGCTGCGACCGGCCAGGCCCCTCCGCCTGCCGCGGTTCCGGTCGGGTTCACGACCTTCCCCGACGAGATCTTCGCTGCCCCGCGCAGCTGGGCCGAGACGGTCTATCCCGGCCTCAGCTACTTCAACGAGGCCGAGAGGGGCGGTCACTTCGCCGCCTGGGAGGAGCCCGAGCTTTTCTCGGACGAGGTCCGTGCTGCTTTCAGGTCACTGCGCTGAGGCCGCCGATCGGCTCTGGTTCTCCAGGAGGAGTGCGATGCCAACACTGACCACAAACCTGTTTCTCGTTGAGGATCTCGAGGACGTCGGAAAGACGAGCGATCTCGCGGGACACGATCTGGATGCGCTGCACGCGGTCGCAGACTGGATCACGTCCTACGTCGTCTGTCCTCACGCGGAGCTCGGCCGTCCGGGGCCTGTCTGCCCCTTCGTTCCCGGGGCGTTGGAACGCAAGACCCTCTGGCTCGCACCGGAGCAGACAGCCGACCGCGCCGCGTCGGAGATCGTCGAGCTCATGAACGGCTACAAGCGGCTGTTCGTGGGCACGCCCCCGACCGAGGGCGACGCCGTCGACCACAAGGTGATCGTCGTCGTCTTCACCGACCTGCCGGCGGTTCGTGCGCAAGCCGTCTTCGACGACGTGCTGAGCGACCTTGCGGTTCCGTCCTATGCGGAAGACGGGATCGTGTTCGGGCCGTTCCACGAGGGCAACGCAGGAACGGCCATCTACAACCCGAGCTTCCGACCCTTCCGATCGCCGGTGCCGTTCCTGTTCGTGAGGCAGGGCGTCGTCGGCGACTGGAAGTTCTTCCTGGACGACGACGACTGGCTCGCCTTGTGGGCGCGGCGGTATGGAGCGTCCGGGAGCCTGGCGCTCGCCGAGCAGCTTCGTCGAATGCCATGGCGTGGTGGCCCCGCGCCGGAGCGCACCTGGGGCGACATACTCGTCGAGAGCTACCTCGAGGACTAGGCGTAGATGTTCCTACAACTCCCATGGGCCGAGATAGGAGGTCGACGGAAATGAGTCTCTTCAGCAGCGCACGCAACGCCCTGAGCGCGTTCTCCGTGGAGGGCCACATGCCCGGCTTCGACCGGGCGGCCGGCTGGCTCAACTCGGAGCCGCTCACGGAAGACGACCTGCGCGGAAAGGTCGTCGTCGCGGACTTCGGCACCTACACCTGCATCAACTGGCTCCGCACGCTCGGCTACGTCAAGGCGTGGGCCGAGAAGTACGAGGACCAGGGGCTCGTGCTGGTCGGCGTCCATACGCCGGAGTTCCCGTTCGAGGCCGACCGCGAGAACGTCGTCCAGGCCATCGAGGCCCTGAACGTCGAGTTCCCGATCGCGCTCGACCCGGACTACGCCGTCTGGCAGGCCTTCGACAACCACTACTGGCCGGCGGTGTACATCGCCGACGCGGAGGGGCAGATCCGCCACCACCAGTTCGGCGAGGGCGGATACGAGGAGTGCGAGCGCGTCATCCAGCAGCTGCTGCGCGACGCGGGGCACGAGGTCGGCGACGACCTGATCTCCGTCGTCCCCGAGGGCATCGAGGCGCAGGCCGACTGGGGGAACGTCGGGTCGCCCGAGACGTACGTCGGCTACCAGCAGGGGCGCAACTTCGCATCTCCCGAAGGCGTGACCGTCGACGAGGCCCGGTCCTACTCGGTCCCGAATCCACTGCCGCTCAACTCGTGGGCGCTCTCGGGCGACTGGACCGTCGAGGGGAAAGCGACGGTCCTGAACCGAGCAGGCGGATCGATCGCATTCCGGTTCCACGGTCGCGACGTCAACCTCGTCCTGCGGTCGCAGACCGGAAAGGCGGTGCCTTTCCGGGTGCTCCTCGACGGAGCTCCGCCCGGTGCCGACGCCGGACTGGACGTCGACGGCCAGGGCAACGGCACGCTCGAGCGACCGCGGCTCTACCAGCTGGTCCGACAACAGGGACCGATCGCTGACCGCACCTTCGAGATCGCCTTCGACGACGACGGGGTCGAGGGTTACGTGTTCACGTTCGGCTAGACGGCCGGAAAGGAGAAAACGCCGATGTCGTTCGTCTCACGCGGGTTCAAGGGTCGTCGTCGCGAGGATGCGGAATCCGCGCGCGTGCCTCCGGGGCAGTACGTCACGGGCGACTTCCCCGTCCTCTCGGCGGGACCGACGCCGCACACGCCGCTCGACCAGTGGGACTTCTCGATCGTGGGCGAGGTGGACGAGCCGCGCCGATGGACGTGGGAGGAGCTCCAGGCGCTGCCGAGCGAGGAGGTGACGGTCGACATCCATTGCGTCACGAAGTGGTCGAAGCTCGACACCGTCTGGCGGGGTGTCTCCATCGACACCCTGCTCGACGGCGTCGAGACGAGCGCCGAGTACGTGACGGCGTTCTCGGACGGCGGCTACACGACGAACATGCCGCTGGAGGACGTCCGCGACGGGAGGGCGTGGGTCGCGTTCGACTACGACGACGAGCCACTCGATCCGGAGCACGGCGGCCCGGCACGCTTGCTCGTCCCGCATCTGTACTTCTGGAAGAGCGCCAAATGGGTCCGCGGGCTCGAGCTGAAGCTCGAGGACGAGCCCGGTTTCTGGGAGACCTACGGCTACCACAACTATGGTGACCCATGGCGCGAGCAGCGGTACTGGGGCGACTGAGCTGGCAGCTCGCCGAGGTGAGCGCGTTCGTGGACGAGACGACCGACGTCCGGAGCATCGTTCTCGAGGCGCCGGCGTGGGAGGGGCACCGCGCTGGCCAGCACGTCGACATCCGGCTCACCGCCGAGGACGGCTACCAGGCGCAGCGGAGCTACTCGATCGCCTCGGCACCCGAGGACGAAGAGCTCGTGCTCACCGTGGAGCGGCTCGACGACGGTGAGGTCTCTCCGTACCTCGTCGACGTGCTGCGTCCCGGCGACCAGCTCGAGCTTCGTGGTCCGGTCGGCGGCTACTTCGTCTGGGAGGAGTCCGTCGGCGGCCCGCTGCTCCTGGTCGGTGGAGGGTCGGGTGTCGTCCCTCTGCGCGCAATGCTTCGTCACCACCGCGCGGTCGGCAGCACCGTCCCCGCGCGGCTCCTCTACTCCGTGCGTAAGCTCGACGACGTCATCTACCGCGACGAGCTGACGCGGCTCGACGGCGAGGCCTCCGTCGACGTCCACTTCACGCTGACGCGGGAGCAACCCGCGGGGTGGGAGGGGTACTCCCGGCGCATCGACCGGCAGCTGCTCGAGGACGTGTCCTGGCCGGCGAGCGAGCGGCCGCTCACGTACGTGTGCGGACCGACGTCGTTCGTCGAGACCGCGGCGAGCGTGCTCGTCGAGCTCGGCCACGACCCGGCGCGCATCAGGACAGAACGCTTCGGCCCTACGGGGACGTGATGACGAGAGAGACCATGACGACACTCGACGGAAACGCCCTCGCGGGCACGCTCGCAACGGTCTTCGGCGAAGAGATGACGACCGCCACCGGCACGTGCGCGTCATGTGGAGCCTCGGGAGAGGTCGCGAGGTTCGTCGTCTACATGCGGGGGCCGGGAGCGGTTGCGCGCTGTCCCGCTTGTACCTCTGTGCTGATGGTTCTCGTCACGCGTCGCGAGAT
>DASTWH010000126.1:0-2118 GCA_035758735.1 Gaiellaceae bacterium | reverse complement strand
ACCCGTAGCCGCCGTGCGTCTCGTCGAGGTCGACGAGCTCGCGAGCAGCGAGCGAGGCGTCCGCGGCTTCGGGTCCTCGTCGAGCTGACGGCGATGGGAGAGCCGAGGATCCGCGTCTCCGCCATCCTCCGCTGGCGTGGTCGGATTCTCCTCGCTCGGCACGAGAAGACCGAGGGCGCGGTCTGGCTGCTACCCGGCGGGGGAGTCCAGGCCGGCGAGAGTCTCATCCGCGCGCTCCAGCGAGAGCTCTGGGAGGAGACGGGCCTGTTCCCGGACAGTGTCGACGTGCCGCTCGAGGGCCCGGTCGCCATCGTGGACTCGATCGCTCCCGAAGGAGTGAGGAGCCGCAAGCACGTCGTGCACGTGATCTTCGCCGCCGAGGTCCCCGGATCGCTCGAGGACGTCGTGTCACAGGACGACGCCGTACGCGGTCATCGCGCGTTCCTCATGCGCGAGCTCGACTCGGTGCCGCTGCATCCACCGATCGCGCGGTTCCTCCAGCGCTGGCAGCCGGGGGACCCGGCGGTGTACCTCGGAGAGATGTGGGTGCCCTGAGTCCGTCGACACGCCGTCAGCGGCGGCCACCTCGGCGACGCGCACGCTCAGCGGACACGCGGAAAGCCTGGCCTTCGAGCTCGTCCGGAAGCGGCGCCAGCGTCGGCGGTTCGCCCGTGCCCGCGTGTGCAAGGGCGCGCGCGAGCAGCCAGTCCGCGAGCCACGGATTCCGCGGGAGCAGCGGGCCGTGCAAGTACGTCCCGACGGCGTTTCCCAGCCGGCAGCCCTCGAAGCCCGAGGCGCCGTCGTTCCCGAAGCCGTAGACGACACGTCCGAGTGGCTCGGCGCCAGCGTCGAGAAGTGTCCGGCCGGCGTGATTCTCGAACCCGGCGAGCTGTTGCCGCGAACCCGGGTCGAGCTCGCAGTCGAGGAGGACGTCGCCGATCATGCGGACATCGCCCGCCACGGTCTCGTGCGGGAAGAGCCCGGCACCCGGCATTGTCGCTCCGTCGCGGCCGCGGTATCCGCGGCCGAGGAGCTGATAGCCGCCGCACACTGCCAGCACGGCGACGCCATGCGCGTGCGCCGTGTGCAGCGCCTCGGCTTTCGCTGCGAGGTCCGGCGCGATAAGCGCCTGCTCGCGATCCTGGCCGCCCCCGATGTAGAGGAGGTCGTAGGCGGCCGGATCGAGCGGATCTCCGCGATCGACCGCATGGACGGCGAGCTCGTGACCGCGGAGAGCAGCGCGACGCGCGAAGACCGCGAGGTTCCCGCGATCGGCGTAGATGTTGAGGTAGTCGGGGTAGAGGTGACCGACGCGGATCCTCACGAGCTTCCCTCCCAGTACGGACGCACTGCGCCGCGCTCGGTGAGGATCCCGCGCAGCGCGAGCATGGCGGTGTAGGTCGGCAGGACGACGAGCTCCGTGCCCGCCTCCACGAGGTCGAGCCCGCGGTCGAGCGCCTTCTCCAGGGACGGGATGATCTCGAGCCTCTCCGGTGGGAGCCCGCCGTACGACATGCGCAACCCGAGTTCCGCGGCTCGCTCACCGGACGCGATGACGAGCCCTGCGTGCTCGAGGAGCGGCTCGAAGTCGACATCCCAGATCCACGAAACGTCCTGCCCGTCGGCGATCGCGTCGTTGAGTCCCACGACGAGGACGGGGGGGACCCCGGTCTCCAACGTCCGGACGACCTCGTTCGCGCCGGCGGGATTCTTGACCAGGAGCAGCACGACCGACTTGCCGCCCGAGCGGATGCGCTCGAACCGTCCGAACGCCGCGCTGAACCGCGCGAGACCGTCCCGTACGTCCGCGAGCGACGCGCCGACTGCGAGAGCGAGTGACGCGGCCGCCGTCGCGTTGTAGACGTTGTAGAGGCCGGGGAGCGCGAGCTCCACGTCGACGACTCCGACGGGGGTCGTGAGCTCGAAGCGGGAAGCCTGCAGCCCGCGCAGCTCGATGCGACGGGACGCCACATCGAGCGGTGGTCGCCGGTGTCCACAGTTCGGGCACACGTAGTCGCCGAGGTGCCCGACGTACGCCGCCGGGAACTCGTACGGGGTGCCGCACCGCAAGCAGTACTTCGAGTCCGCGGCGTGCTGGAGCGACGGCCGCGCATGCGT
>DASTWH010000113.1:0-7912 GCA_035758735.1 Gaiellaceae bacterium | reverse complement strand
CAGCGCCTCCGCGAGAGCCGGGACCCGTGCCGCGAGCGCGCTCGCGTTCTCGGTCGCCTCGACGATCCGATCGGCGATCTCTCCGACCGGAAAGCCTTCTCCCGTCCGGCATTCGACGACGAACGGCGAGAGCACGAACGGTCGCGTCCAATCCGCCTGCGGCCAGAGCTCGACGATCACGACCTCGGTTCCGTCCGCGGCGGCATCGGCCACGACAGCCTCGTCGTCGGGGCTCGGATCCCCCGCGATGATCCGCACGTGGACCTCCGCCCGCCCGTGGGGAACCGCGCCGGCGGCGACGACTGCTCCCGGCGCACCTCCGGCGGCCAGCTCCTTCGCGAGCTGCTCGGCGAGCATGCCGCTCACGACGATCGGCCCGACGTGGCGCACCTCGATCTCGTCGCGGACGGCGAAGACGAGGCCTCGGGCCTCGCTGACGAGCGCGCGCATCCCGGCCGCGGTCACGACGGCCCGGCCCGGCCGAGCTCGCCTCGAGCGTGGATGCTCTGCAGCACCCCGACGAGGACGAGGTTCGCCACCATCGAGGAGCCGCCGACCGTCACGAACGGCAGCGGGATGCCGGTCACGGGCGCCACGCCCATCGTCATCCCGACGTTGACGAACACCTGGAACAGGAACGCGACCACGAGGCCGCCCGCGACGACGACGCCGTACAGATCCGACGCGCCGGTGATGACTCGGAGGCCGCGCCAGACGACCAGGAGGTAGAGGAGGAGCAGGATCGCGCAGCCGACGAATCCCCGTTGCTCCGCGAGCGAGGCGAAGGCGAAGTCGGTCGCGTGCTCGGGCAGGTAGTCGAGCCGGGTCTGACTCGCCTCGATCACGCCACGACCCGTGAGCCCGCCCGAGCCGACCGCCGTGATCGACTGGTTGAGGTTGTAGGTGATCCCGCTCGGATCCGCATCCGGGTTCAGCGTCAGGCGCGCGGCCTGATACGGCTTCAGAACCTGGACTCCCGCCGCCGGGAGCCACCACAGCACGGCGGCGATGGTGACGATTCCGACCACGAGGAGCGTCAGGAGCTGGCGCCAGCGGAGACCGACGAAGAAGAGAACCGCGAAGAGCGCTGCTGCGTACACGAGCGCCGTGCCGAGGTCGGGCTGCATGAAGACGAGCAGGATGGGCGCACCACCGAGCGCCAGCACCGTGAAGATGGTCTTCCAGCGCGCAACCGGGCCGATACGGCCGACCGCATAGCCCGCGATAGCGAGCACGAAGAGTATTTTCCCGAGCTCCGACGGCTGGAACTGGATGACGCCGAGGTCGAGCCAGCGCTTCGAGCCGCGGACCGCCTCGGCGGCGACGAAGACGACGACCATCAGCCCGAGGGTCGCCCCGTAGAGGAGCTTCCAGTAGCGGCGCCAGACGTCGACCGGGATGACCGCCATCACCACGAGGCCGACAGCGCCCAGCGCGGCTGCAATCGCTTGCCGGACGACGAAGTAGTTCTCGTCGCCGGGGACGTCGAAGCGGGTGATGCCCGACACGACCCAGAGCCCGTAGCCCACGAGGCCTGCGGCGGCGAGCACGAGGATCCAGTCGAGGCTCCTGAGGAACGCGATGACGGCGGGCTCGGTGCGACCCGTTGCGGGACGGACGCGCGCGCGTTGTGAGACCTCGATCATCAGTCCGTGTCCACCAGGGTCGCCTGCGGCCCCTCGACGCCGAAGAACCTCTCGAACACCTTCAGCGCCGCCGGTGCGGCCGCGCTCGAGCCGTGTCCACCATTCTCGATGAGGGCGCAGACCACGAGCCGCGCGGACTCCGACGGTCCCCAGCCGCACCACCACGACTGGTCCTCGAGGTGTCCGGCGGGATAGCCGGGGAGCTGCACGACCTTCTCGGCGGTCCCCGTCTTGCCCGAGATCGGCACGGGGAAGTTCGCGAAGACGCCTGAGGACGTGCCGTTCGCCGAGTGCGTCGCGGCGTACAGGCCGTCCTGAACCGCACGTAGCGCCTCCGGATCGACTTGGGCCGAGCGCGGCGGGGCGGCTGCGAACCGGCGGAGGACGACCCGCGGCGAGCCCTTCCCGCCGGCCTGCTCGACGTCGGAGACGAGGTACGGCTTCACGAGGTTCCCGCCGTTCGCAAGCATCGCGTAGAACGCGGCCATCTGCAGCGGCGTCACGAGCAGGTCCTTCTGCCCGATCGCGAGCTGGATCGAGTCACCCGGGTTCCAGGCCCGGTCCCAGTCGCTCTGGAACGTCCGCTTGCGCCATTCGGGCGTCGGGACGAGACCGTCCGCCTCGCCACCGATGTCCAGCCCGGTGGGCTGGCCGAAGCCGAACTTGTGGGCCCACTGCTGCATCCGGACGCGGCTCTCGGCTCCACCCTCGTAGAAGCGGTTGCCGATCTCGTAGAAGTAGGTGTCGCAGGACTCTGCGAGCGCCTCCGGCAGGGTCATCGGGCGGTTGACGTACGGGTTCCAGTTCCGGAATTTCTGCTTGTCGAGGCCGAAGGTCGCCGACGGCGTGCACTGGATCGAGTCGTAGGCCGAGAAGACGTGGTCCTGCATACCGGCGAGGGCCGTCACCGGCTTCCAGATCGACCCCGGTGGGTAGAGGCCGGCAGTAGCGCGGTTGAAGAGCGGGTTGCCCGGGTCGGAGTAGAGCTCCTCGAGCTTCCTCGGGTCGGTCCTGCCGACGAAGACCGACGGCTTGAACGTCGGCGCCGACGCCAGCGCGAGGACGGCGCCGTCCCGAGGGTCGAGCGCGACGATCGCGCCGCCGTTGGCGGCCCACTGGTCGTTCTCGTGGGCGAGGTCGATCCCGTACTGCAGCGCCTGCTCCGCCGCACGCTGGAGCCTCATGTCGAGCGTGAGTCGCAGGGCGTAGCCAGGAGTCGACTCCTGCCTCGGAACATAGGGGCTCACCTGGCGCCCGAGGGAGTCGACGCGGATCTGGCCGAGACCGGGGCGGCCGCGCAAATACGAGTCGTACGCCGCCTCGATCCCCGCCTTCCCGATGCGGTCGCCGGCCCTGTAGGTCTTGCGGAGCTGCTTCAGCTCGTCGCGGGAGATCTCGCCCGTGTACCCGAGAATCTGCGCCGCGAGTGACGAGTAGGGGTAGCCACGGAGGTAGATCTGGACGATCCGCACACCGGGGAAGTCCGCCTGGTGCTCGTACAGGTAGTCGACCTGCTCCTCTCCGACCGCGGTCTTCACGACGATCGGCGTCAGCGGGTCGAGGCGACGGGAGTCGACCTCGCGCGCGAGCTTGCGCGGTTTGACGTCGAGCACGCCCGAGAGACGCTGCACGAGCTCGTAGCGGCCCTCCTTCGGCATGTCGCCGACCCAGAGCTCGACCGCAGTTCCTGCGACGTTCGAGACGACGACCCGCCCCCGCCGATCGAGAATCGGCCCGCGCGGGGCCTCGACGCGGATCAACCTCAGCTGATTCGACTGGGCCGCGTTCAGGTACGCGTCGCCCGAGAGCACCTGCAGCGACCAGAGGCGGAAGAAGAGGACGACGAAGACGAGGAGCGCGAACGCACCGAGGATCGCGACGCGCAGTGCGAGCTGCGGCGTCAGGCGATGCGGTTCGCGGACGCGCGGATCCGGCGGAAGGAACCGCCCGGACGGCGCGCGCTGCTCCTGATACGGCCCCGACGTCATCGGCTAGACGAGCACCTCGACCTCGCTCGACGGCTCCGCGCGGAGTTCCTCGCCCACGATGCGGCGCACGAGCCGGTGGACCGGGAGCGCGAGCAGGAGGTTCATCACGAACGCCGGCGCGAGGGCCGTCACGAGGGCGTGCCGCGCCACGACGTCCTCGTCGAGGAGGTAGTGGAGGATGAACCCGAAGACTCCGGCGAGCAGCGTGATGCTGCCGACCGCGAGGATCGGCGCGAGGCGGCGGTCGCGCCCGGTCGTCTCTCCATAGCGACCCGCCCAGAAGCCGGCGAGAGTCAGGACGAGCGAGGTGACGCCGAGCGTCCCGAGCGTGGAGACGTCGACGATGAGGCCGCCGACGAAGCCGAGCACGGCGCCCGGAATCGACCCGCGCAGAAGGCCGAGCGCGACGACCGTCACGAGGAGGATGTCCGGAGCGCCTCCTCCGACGACGATCGACGACACGATCACGACCTGCAGCATCGCCGCGACGAACGCGACGGCGAGCGCGCGGAGCCAGATCGTCGCGCTCATCGCCGGTCGGTGGGTACGAGGACGATCACCGCGTCGAGAGCCCCGAAGTCGACGTACGGGTCGACCTGCACCTGCTGGAAGAGATCCGTGTCGGTCTGGCCGACGCTCGTGACCTTCCCGATCGGGATGCCCTTGGGGAAGAGGGAGCTCAGCGCGCCCGCTCGCCAGCCCGCGGTGACGACCTCGTCCTTCACGCGCACGACATCCTGCTTGCGCACACGGTCGAGGACGAGGGTCTCCCGCGTTCCGCGCGCGTGGCGCACGATCCCGGTCGCACCGGTGCGCAGGTCGATCGCGGAGGCGGCGGCCGCCTCGTCGGTGAGGAGCTGGACGCGCGCGAGGCTCGGTGTCACCCGCGTGACGACACCGACGAGCCCGTCGGAGGTGACGACCGGGTCGTTCATGCGCACGCCGTCGCTCGATCCGGCCGCGACGACGATCGCCTGCGTGAAGGCTCCGGCCGGTCGACCCGTCACCTCGGCGACGACGGGAGTGAAGTCCGCCGGGAAGCGCGGGCTGTCGATGTAGTCGAGTTGTGCACGCAGGTACTTGTTCTCCTGCAGCGCGAACTCGCTCTGGATCGCCCGCTGCAGGAGCTCGCGGTTCTCCTCGCGCAGCCTCTCGGCTTCGGAGCGTGCGGTCAGGAGGCTGTCGGCCCAGCTGTAGGCGTCGCGGAACGGCTGGGCGACGCGCTCGAGGCCCACGGCGAAGGGCCGCAACGCCGTTGCGCCGGCCGACTCGACGCCGCTGAGCGGCCCGTCTTCGCCCGACCGGAAGGAGACGGAGATGAGCACGAGCGACGCGAGGACGAGGATCCCCACGACGAGCCGACGGCGGAGCTGTCCCGCGCCGCGAGAGGGAATGGTCGTGGGGACACGCCGGACTGTCAGGCCCAGCGCCGCCGATCGCGCGCTGCGCTGCCGGGACATGGCGAGGCATGTTAGCCAGGCGCCAGACCGGATTTCCGCTCGCGCAGAACTCCGGTCGCGCGAAGATCCCTGAAGGCGGCCGCTTTCGCAGCCGCATGCGGTCTACGGTCGACGCGCCTTATTACGCACGCAACAGCCCGTTTCGGCGGGCCGCCCGGGCGCGGCTCGTGCGGTGGATGACCTCGAACTCCTCGAGGCTCCGCCCCGACCCGACAGCGACGCACGTCAAGGGGCTCTCGGCGAGGTGCACCGGGATCTGCGTCTCGTGCCGGACGCGCTCGTCGAGCCCCTGCAGGAGCGCGCCACCACCTGCGAGCACGATGCCGCGATCCATGATGGCCGCGGCGAGCTCGGGCGGCGTCTTGTCGAGCGTCGACTTCATCGCATCGATGATCAGCGAGACGGGCTCGTCGAGGGCGCGCCGGATCTCCTCCGACGAGATGATCACGGTCTTCGGAAGGCCGGTCATCATGTCGCGGCCGCGCACCTCCGCCTGCAGCTCCTCCTTCAGGCGGTACGCGGAGCCGATCTCGAGCTTGATCTCCTCGGCCGTCTGCTGGCCGACGAGCAGCTTGTACTCCTTCTTGATGTGGTTGACGATCGCCTCGTCCATCTCGTCGCCGCCGACTCGCATCGACTGGGAGACGACGATCCCGCCGAGCGAGATGACGGCCACTTCGCTCGTTCCGCCGCCGATGTCGACGATCATGTTCCCGGTCGGCTCGGCGACCGGCAGGCCCGCGCCGATCGCGGCCGCCATCGGCTCCTCGATGAGGTAGGCCTGGCGGGCGCCTGCGGAGAGCGTCGCCTCTTCGACGGCACGCTTCTCGACCCCGGTCACGCCGGAGGGCACGCAGACGACGACACGCGGGTGCGCAAACCGGTACTGGTGCACCTTCTGGATGAAGTGGCGCAGCATCTGCTCGGTGACGTCGAAGTCTGCGATGACTCCGTCCTTCAGTGGGCGGATTGCGGAGATCGTCCCGGGCGTGCGGCCGAGCATGCGCTTCGCCTCGACCCCGACCGCGTGCACCTCGCCGGTGCGCTGGTCGATCGCGACGACCGAGGGCTCCGAGAGCACGATGCCGCGCCCGCGCACGTAGACGAGGGTGTTGGCGGTGCCCAGGTCCACGGCCATGTCGCGACCTCCGAACCCGGTGATGGATTTGAACCAGCCCATAGAGGAGGCACGAGTCTACCTGCGTGTTTGCAGCAGCTTTGGCGCGTGCCTCTCGAGGATCGAGACGAGCAGCGCGCCGGGGAGACCGACGACGTTGAGATAGTCGCCGTCGACCCGCTCGACGAGGCGGCCACCCAGCCCCTGGATTGCGTAAGCGCCGGCGCGGCCCTCCCACTCGCCACTCTCCAGATAGGCGTCGAGCACGTCGCTGTCGAGCGCCCGGAAGGTGACGTTTGTCGTCGCGTGCTCGAGGACGTCCTCACTCCCACCGAGCAGGCAGACGCCCGAGACGACCGCGTGCGTCCGTCCCGAGAGCTCGCCGAGCATTCGCAGCGCGGCGTCGCGATCCGCCGCCTTGCCGTAGACACGACCGTCCAGGAGCACCGTCGTGTCCACGCCCAACGTGATGCGTCCATCGACGTGGACCGAGCGCGCCTTCCCGTCCGCGTGGCGACGCACGAGCGCGACCGCGTCCGCATCCGGAGGATCGTCCTCGACGTAGTCCGGCGGAACGACCTCGAACGGGATCGCGAGCTGCTCGAGGATCGCCCGTCGCTGCGGAGAGCTCGAGGCGAGCGTCAGGCGGGCTTCCGTGCCGCCCAGATCTCCTCGACCGGCCACTTCCTCGCCCAGTCGGCGGTGACGAAGGAGTAGTACTCGTGCGTCTCGGCATCCTCCGCGGCGAAGATCTCGACGAGGTTCTCGACGACGAAGCCGGCGTCACCGAGTGCCCGGAACATGTCGCCGTGGCCGAGGTGGAACTCGGTGCCGCCGTCCGTCCACGCGAGCTTGTGCATTCCCCGTTGCGGTCGCTGCAGCGTCTCGGAGGTCGACTCCGGCACGTCGACGGCGCACAGCATCACGAGCACGCTGTTGCAGAGGAACACGAGACGGCCGCCGGGCCGGAGCAGCCGGTATGCCTCGGGAAGCCAGAGATGCGGGTCGCACCAGATGCTCGCTCCGTACTCCGAGATCGCGAGGTCGAAGGTCTCGTCCGGCAGCGGCACGCTCTCGGCGTTCGCCTCGATCAACGGGAACACGGTGCCGGTCTCGCCCTGGAGCCTGCGAGCAGTCTCGAGCTGCGCGGGTGTGACGTCGATCCCGACGGGTCGGGCGCCACGCCGCGCGAGCCAGGCGGAGAAGTACGCCGTCCCGCAGCCGAGCTCGACCACGTCGAGCCCGGCGACGTCGCCGAGGACGCCGATCTCCTTCTCGGAGCCGCCGAACATCCCCCACGTGATGTCCTCGGCTCTCCAGGCGCGGTCCGCCTGGGCGTCCGTGTACTCGGCGTTCGAGGTCGTCCAGTTCGCGCGGTTCTCCGCGACGTAGTCCGCTTCAGACAAGGCCGTCGGGGAAGAACAGCGCGAGCTCTCGCCGTGCGCTCGCCTTCGAGTCCGAGCCGTGCACGATGTTCTCCGAGAGCTCGAGCGCGAAGTCGCCGCGGATCGTCCCCGGGGCCGAGTCGAGCGGGTTCGTCGCGCCCATCATCGTGCGGACGACCGTCACCGCCGACTCGCCGCTCACCGCAAGCGCGAGCACGGGCCCTGACGTGATGAAGTCGACAAGCGAGCCGAAGAACGGCTTGCCCCTGTGCTCGCCGTAGTGCTCTCGGGCGGTCGCCTTCGGGATCTTCAGGAG
>DASTWH010000093.1:0-9417 GCA_035758735.1 Gaiellaceae bacterium | reverse complement strand
CCGTGAAGCGAGCCTCGTCGCTCCCGCAGCCGAACGTCAGCGTGGAGACCTCGGGGATCGAGATCGGCCGCCCCCCGGAGGTCGTTGCGGCAATCGAGACCTGACAGTCCGTGCCGCCGCACGTGGCGTCGTAGACGACAGAGCCGATGTGACGGCTCTCGATCCGCGGAATGCCCTCGGCCCGTGCGTACGCGAGCGCTACCACGAGGAAGGCCGAACCGAGGAACGCAACGATTCCGAACGTGAACTCGGGCGAGAGCCGGCGTCGCGTCCTCGAGGAGAGCAGCGTCCAGAGTGCGACCGAGACGAGCGCGACGGCGACGATGCCCGTGAGGAGCGCCGGCAGGAGGAAGTCCCGCGCGAAGCCGTAGCGCAGGTGCGCGGGTCCCGTCATCGTGCTGGCCGCGTACCCGAGCACGAGCCCCGCCGACGCGATGGTGGTCTCGAGGAGCAGGCGGATGGAGCGCGCGCGGCCCGGATTCGTCTCCCGACGTCGTGCCGCGATGACGGCGAGTGCTCCCGCGGCGACGAGGCAGAGTGGGAGCAGGACGAGTGCGGGCAGCTGCACCGCGAGCGGCAGGCTCCATAGCCGGAGGTTGCCCGCGTCTCCCGTCTGCTGGGGCGGAAGCATCGCTCCAGCTCCGTAGTCCGAGACCGAGCACAGCGAGTCGTAGCAGGGGTCGACGAAGAGCTGGACGAGCTTCGTCGGGATGAGTGACAGGCTGAGGGTGGGCGTCTCCGCGATCTCGCCCGCGCTCACGTTGCCGGATTGGTGGCCCAGGCTCCCGCCGTAGAGGAAGAAGAGGTCGCGCTTCCCGGTGACGAGGTAGATGACCGCAGTGGTCGCGAGAAAGGCGGCTGCCCCGGACATCACGTGACCGAGCCGCACCACTCGCGCGGGTCGAAGCCGGAGAGCCCAGAGCAGCGCGAAGGTGACGGCCCACGCGATGACCACCGCCGCCAGCTCGAAGCTCCGCGTGAGCCAGAGGAGCGACAAGGTGACTCCGACTGCGGCGGCGGACGCGAGCGTCAGGCGAGCCGGGACGAAGCGCACCGCGTACAGCGCGACTGCGAGGAACGCGGCGACGAAGTGACTCCAGGGGACATCCGACCAGTGCCACGTCCCCGTCGCGAACACGAGCCCCACGAACGCGAACTGAGCGGCGAGCGATACGAGCGGCGGCGCCGTCGTCAGACGTCGCACGAGAATGCGCACGAGTAGCACGCCGCACGCGACCGCGAGCACGAAGCTCGCCCTCGTGAGGAAGACGAGTGAGTCCTCGGGGCTCAGGCGGAGCACCTCGTGGACGAGCGCGGCGAGCCCGATGTACGCGGGGCCGATGCCGTTCTCCGCGATCGCCTGCGCGTGCCCGTCGGCGATGACGGACCGCAGCGCGGCGAGATCGCGCTTCTGGTCGAACCACGAGCCGAACATGACGGTCGCCCAGCCACTCGTCGGGAGGAGCAGGAAGAAGGCGATCCCGAAGAAGACGAAGAGCCGGTCGACGAGTTCGACGACCCGCTCTGCCCCGGTCGAAGACTCGGCGCCACGCGCTTCGATGGTCGTGCTCATGGGTGACTCGTTCGCCGCCCGCTCGCGGTTTCCGCTCAGCGGGTGGTCGTACGAGTCGGGGAGAGGGCTCTCGTCACGACTCTCTGAGGGTAGTCCCGGCCGACTGGGGCGACAACAGCGTCACGGATGGCTGATCGCTGGCCGTCAGAGCCCTGTGCGACACTGGTTTGCGTGCGCGTCGTGATCGCCGACGACCACCGGCTCGTCCTCGACGGGATCAAGCGTGCCCTCGAGTCGGACGGCGGCTTCGAGATCGTCGGGGAGACGCAGTCCGGAACGCAGGTGCTTCCGCTCGTCGGAAAGACCAATCCGGATCTCGTGCTGCTCGACGTCCGCATGCCGCACATGGACGGTCTCGCCTGTCTCGATCAGCTGCGCACCAGGCATCCCGGCGTGAAGGTCGTGATGCTCTCGGCTTCGTCGAACCCGGAGCTCGTCGAGGCGGCACTGCGCCGCGGAGCGTCTGCGTACGTCATCAAGACCGTGAATCCCGATGACCTACCGGCAACCCTACGGCAGGCGCTCGAGGGCAACGTGCACACCGCGATCGGCGGCGACGAGACGGAGCGTGCGAGCGCGAAGGCGCTCGGCCTGACCGAGCGCGAGCTCACGATCCTCGGGGCGCTCGCGCGCGGCCTTTCGAACGACGAGATCGCGAAGGAGTTCTGGGTCGCCCCCCAGACCGTCAAGTTCCACCTGACGAACATCTATCGCAAGCTCGGCGTGAAGAACCGCACGGAGGCGACGCGCATCGCCTACCAGCACGGGCTTGTGGAAAGCCCGATCTACGCCGACGAATAGGGCATGACGTCGACGGTCAGCCCCGTGGGCACCGACCCCTCGGGACGTCCGGAGCCGACCGAGCCCGCGTCGGACGTCGAGCAGGCGCCGATCGGGCGGCTCCGCCGGATCGTGGAGGAGGAGTACATCCTCGTCGTCCTCCTCGCCGGGTTCGGCCTCATCTTCCTCCTGATCTTCCCGCCCGCCCTGCTCGTCAACGACAGCTGGCTGAACCTCATGGCGGGGCGCGAGGTGATCGAGAACGGCCTGCCGAGCGTCGACGAGCTGACGATCTACGGCCTCGGATCGACGTGGACCGACCAGCAGTGGGGCGCGCAGGTCCTCATGTACGGCCTCTACTCCCTGGGTGGTTTCGCGCTCCTTTCGATCGCCGCGTGTGCCTTCGTCGTCGGCGCCTTCACGTTCGCCGCGGCGGCGTCCCGATCGCTCGGCGCGGGTGCACGGGCGATCTGGCTCCTCTTCCTGCCCGTGCTCATCTCCGCGGCCCTCGGCTGGTCGATCCGGGCGCAGATGCTCACCCTCCCGCTCTACACGGGGCTCCTCTGGCTCCTCGCGACGCAGGCGCGCCGACCCTCGAACCGCGTGTGGCTCGCGCTGCCGATCCTCGTCGTCTGGGCGAACATGCACGGCTCCGCCGCGCTCGGAGCGATGCTCGTCGTGCTTCTCGGCGTCTACGAGCTCCTCCGCAGCCGCGGGCGCTCGGGCTTGCGGAGCGTGGCTCTCATCGTCCTCGCCCCGCTCGCGATCCTCGTTACCCCGTACGCGCCGGCCGACACCGTTCGCTACTACCACCTCCTGATCGTCGATCCGCCGTTCGCCGGCCAGGTGACCGAGTGGCGCTGGCCGGAGCCTGCGACGAACACGGCTGCGTTCTACGTCCTCCTGGCGATGGCCGTGCCGATCGTGATCTGGGGACGCCGGCGCCTGACGCTGTTCGACATCGCGGTGCTCGCGCTCACGCTCGCCGGCGCGCTCACCGCGATCCGTGGGATCCCCTGGTTCGCCTTCGCGTGCATGGTGTTCGTTCCCGTCGCGATCGGGAGGGCTCTGGAAAGCCGGAAGCCGGGGGAGCCCAAGCGCGGTCTCAATACCGTGATCTGCATCGGCCTCGCGTCCGCGATCGCCGCCTCCGCCGGCGCGCTCTTCTTCCGTAGCGACGCCTGGTTCGAGGACTACTGGCCCAGCGGGCCCGCCGACGCCGTGCGCAAGGAGCTCCAGCCGGGCGACCGCGTCTTCGTCCCCGATCGCTTCTCCGACTGGCTTCTCTGGAAGGTCCCGGATCTGCGGGGACGGATCGGGTACGACGTGCGCTTCGAGATCTACGACAAGGAGTTCTTCCGCCGCCTCAACGACTACAACTGGGAGCAGGGAGCCGACTGGAAGTCGCTCGCAGACGGGTACCGCATCGTCATCGTGGACGAGACGAACCGCTCGCACACCGCGGACTTCCTGAAGGAGCCGGGTACGCGCGTGATCTACCGCAACGACGAGGTCACGGTCATCGCACGGCCGAGAGCCTGAGGCGGCTCGCTACGAGCCGGTCTTGCGGAAGACGACGACGCGGTCCCGGTCGAAGACCTTCGTCCACGCCGGGTCGCCCTCGAGCTGCTGGACGAATCTCCTGACGACCTTGGGATGCCGCGTCAGGATCGGCGATGCGGCGCTCGAGACCCACGGGTCGTCGAGGTCGACGACCACCCACTCCGCCCCTTCGAGCAGCGGCACGGTGTAGACATAGCGGCGTCCCGAGAGGTGTCCGCCCGCGGGATTCGACGCCGTGACCGCCGCCCCGGACGGCACGAGGGCAACGGCATCCGACAGCGCCTTCACGTGGACGTCGCTGAGCGTCTCGCGGCCGCCGAGAGGCGCCATCCCGAGCGCGCGCGGCCACGGCGCGACGACGACGGCGAGCAGCGCCGAGCACAACAACACCGCGGAGGCGACAAGTGGACGCCGCGCGGCACCGATACGCGCGATCCCGAGTACGGTCGCCGCGATGAGGAACGGGATCACCGCCGCGACGCTGTGATACCTGGGGTCGGTCATCGAGCGGAAGTCCGAGAGCCCGTTCGCGAGCAGTTGCGGCAACGCGACCGCGGCCAGCCCGGGTGAGAGCACGAACAGGAAGAGAAGCGGAAGGCCGAGCAGGAAGACGTAGGCAAGATCGTGCGGCTCGGTCACGGCCGAGAGGACGACCCCGGGATCGGTGAAGAGTTTCTTGATGACGCCTGCGGGCGATCCGCCCACCTCGTCGTAGAACCCGAAGAACATGCTGTGCTCACCCGAGAAGGCGGGAACGATGACGGAGATCGCGATCGCACTCCACGCCACGCCGATCGCCGCGATCACTCCGCCTGTCCACCGCTGCCTCCGCGCAAGTGCGTACCAGACGCCGAGCGCAGCGATCGGGAGGCCCATCAACTCGCCCGTGGACATGGCGAGCACCGCGAAGACGGCGAATGGGACGAGCCGCTCGGTGTCGAGGAACCAGATGCAGAAGAGGAAGAACGGGATCGCAAAGGTCACCGGATGGATCGAGGCCGCGGCGCTCGTGGCAGTCCACGGGTAGGCGAGATACGCGAACGCCAGAAGCCCGGCCGCCTTTTCCGAGCCGAGATGACGCCGGCCGAGCCAGAAGACGGGCAGGGCACCGAGCGCGACGACCACGACCTGCGCGAGCCCCAGCACCAGCGGGGACGGCCACACGATCCAGAGCGGCGCGAGCAGCGCGAGGAACGGATCCACGTGGCCCCCCAACCGCACGAGCTGCTCGCCGGTCGAGCCGTACGTGACCTCGAGCGGATGGCCGTGCGCCGTGCTCCACACCGCCTGAACCATGTTCCCGAGGTCGAAGCGGCCCTCGCGGAAGTTGACGTACGAGTTACGGATGATCACGAACAGCACGGCCGACCACCCAGCCATCGCGCCCCACACGGCGAGCGTCCATGCGCGATCGCCGACGAGCGCCCGCGCAGCAGACTCGCTACGCGTCGAGGCGACGCCGCTTTCGGTCGTCGCCGAGCTGCTCATGCGGGCCTCGGCGCAAGCGGGATGTCCGGCTCGCGCTCAGCGGAGGAGAAGGCGGCGCGCGTCGCGCGGATCGCCAGTACGAAGGTCAGGAGCGCGACGAACAGCGTCCAGGACGTCTGGAAGGGCGTCGGCTGACCGCTCCCGGGAGTGAGGAACATCCCGAACGGCACGAACCACAGGAGCCCGAGACGGGGCTGAGCGAGCGCGACGACGACGAGCATGAGCGCGAAGTAGTGGAGCCAGACGATTGGCGTCAGCGCCAGCGACGCTGCGATCGCGACGACGAAGGCCGTACGCTCGTCGCCGCGTCTCGCCAGGATGACGGTGGCGGCCAGGATGGCCAGACCAATGCCGACCCACAGCGCGCGAGCCGCGGTCGAGGGCAGGCCGAGGTCGAGGCCGACGATGTACGCCGTGTACGAGTCCCCGCCGACCGTGTGCTCGAGCTTCCGCAGCAGCTCCGGGTAGTCGACGAAGCCGGCGAAGCCGATCACCGCCCACGAGAGAAGCAGCACCGCCGCCCCGACCAGGCACGTCGCGACGGCTGTCCAGATCCGTCGTGTGAAGGCGAGCCAGACGACGAGCGGCCAGAGGAAGAACTTCGCGGCGAGCGTGATCCCGATGCTCGCTGCGACGGGGACGAGCCGATCGCGGTAGCGCCACGCCAGCGCAGCGGCAAGGCCGAACCACAGCGTGACGTTGCCAGTCTGGATCGCGGAGACGACCGGCGGCCAGACGAGCAGGATCACGTAACAGCGCCAGTCGCGAACGTCGAGGACGAACGGGATCGCCAGCGCGACGACCACGAGCATGGCCATGACGACGAGGCCCGCGGTCTGCAGCGAGAGCGCGGTGAACGGGATCGCGAGGAGTGCAGGGAGCGGCGGGTACGGGTACGGTCCGCCCCAGGCAGTGAGCGGCTCTCCCGCCGGCAGGTACGGCGTATCGCCGTGGAGGATCGTCTCCGCCGCTCGGTAGAACTGCCAGAAGTCGATCGCGACGCTGTCGCTGTCGAGAGCGCTTGCGAAGAGCACGAAGATCGTCAGCACCGGCAGGACCGCGAGGAAGATGACGGAGGCGAGCCGCGCCGCGCGCGGCAACGTCATGTGCTGCGGCTTCGGCGAAGGGGCATCGACGCCGACCGTCATGCGGGAGACTCCGCCGACCGGCGGGCGACGCCCGGCGTCGCGAGGAGCGCGACGAGCATCACGGCGACGACGATCGCCGGGATCAACGACTGCACGCCGTCACCGTTCGCTGCACGCGGACACACCCACAGGACTATCGGCACGAGCCAGATCGGCGCAAAGCGCGGACGGGCGATCCCGAGCGGGACGACGAGCAGCACGAAGTAGTGGAGCCACACGACGGGCGACAGCGCCAGCGCGGCGACAACCGCGCAGGCGAACGAGCGCACGTCGTCTCCGCGCTGGCCGAAGTACCCGACGGCGACGAGGAGCACGCCGCCAACGAGGACCATCGCCAGTCGCCCGACGAGCGGGTCGAGGCCGAGCTCGGACGCCATCCCGACGAATGAGTAGCTGTTCGCGAACTCCACCTCGCCAAGCTGATCGGGGTACGAGGTCAAGCCCGCGAACCCGATGACCGCCCACGAAAAGAACGCGATCACGACGGCGAGGGCCAGTGCCAGGGCAGCAGTGTGGACCCGGCGCGTGGCGGCATTCCAGAGCAGGAGCGGCCAGAGGAAGACCTTGACCGAAAGCGCGACCCCGAGCCCCCCCGCCGCGGGCCAGGCTTGGTCGCGATACCGCCATGCGAGCGCGGCGAGGAGCGTCAATGCCGCAGTGACGTTCGCCATCTCGAACGCGTTCCACCCGGGCGCCCAGATCACGACGGCCGCGTAGCAGCGAACGTCCCGCACACCGACGAGGGCGAGTGCTCCCATCACCGCAGCGAGCGAGCCCAGAAACGCGAGAAACGACGCGGCGTCGTCGGGCAGGAACGTGAGCGGGACGATCAACTCGGCCAGCACGGGCGGGTAGAGGTACGGAAGCTCGGCCCCGGACGAGTATGGAGTGCCGTCGGAGCGGATCGACTGCGCGGCGTCCAGGTAGCTCGCGTGGAAGTCCGCGGCGAGGCGACCCGATCCCGTCGCGGCGACGAGCGTCACGAGAAACATGCCGGCGAGCACGACGAGCACCACCGTCGAGACCATGCGAGCCCGCCCGAGCCCGACGCGCGAGACGGCGCTCACGCCGCCTCCGCCGTGGCGATCCGAGGCTTCGGCGCCGGACGCACGAGCAGCAGTGCCAGGAGGATCAGGGCGACGAGCGCGGGCAGGAAGGTCAGGACGCCCTCTGCGTAACCCGGCCTAGGGCTCGTCCACAGCAGGATGGGCAGGAGCCAGATTGCCGAGAACCGCGGCCGCGCGATCGCGAGGGGTACGAGCAGGAGGACGAGGTAGTGCAGCCAGACGATCGGGCTCAGCGCGAGCGTTGCCGCGACGGCGCAGGTGAACGAGCGCGTCTCGTCGCCGCGCCGGGCGAGCATCACACAGGCGATGAGCAGCCCGCCGCCGACGAGAACGGTGAGAGCCTGGCCAACCGCGTCAGGAAGCCCGAGCGTCGCGGCCATCCCGACGATCGAGTAGCTGTTCTCGGACTGGATGTCGGAGAGGCGTCGGAGGAGGTCCGTGTAGCCGCCGATCCCGTCGAACCCGATGGCCGCCCAGGCGACGAAGGTCACCGACGCACCGACGACGAGCGCCCACAGCGTCGTCGCGACGCGCCGGGTGACGAGCGTCCAGACGAGCATCGGCCAGAGGAGCAGCTTGGCCGACACAGCGAGCCCCAACGCCACTCCCGGCTCGCGTACGCGGTCCCTGTACCTCCACATGAGCGCCAGCGCGAGCGCGAGCGGGATCGAGACGTTGGCGAGGAGCACGCCGCTCGCCACCGGCATCCAGAGCACTGAGGCGGCGTAGCATCGCGCGTCGCGAATGCCGAGCAGCCGGAGCGTCAGGAACAGCATCGCCAGCATGCCGGCCGTGACGATGAGTGCGACGAGGTCGATCGGGAGCTTCGTCAGCGGCAGGAGGGCAACCGCGAGCTGCGGCGGATAGACGTAGCCCTTCTGATCCTCGAGGATCGGATCGTCGAGCGCGGGGTACGGCGAGCGCCCGTCGAGAATCGCGTCCGCGGCGGGCAGGTAGGCGAAGCGCACGTCCCATGCGAGGAGCTCGGCCCCCAGGCTGAACACGATAAGAGCCGACGTCCACAGGACCGCGATGAAGACGAAGGCGACCGTGAGCAGGCTCGGATGGGACGCTGACCTCCGGTCGCCGGACCAGCTCGAAGACGTGTCGGCGGCCGACCTCATGCTCTGATGATGGCTCGCCCGGCGGAAGGCAGAACAGTGCAAAGGTCGGGGGCTCTATCCCTCGTTCGGCAAGTCATCTTCACCGTCTTTCATGCCGACAATGCCTGCACATCCACAAGCCGGGGCGGCCGCCGTCGTCTCCACGATCACGGAGGAGTCACACATGCAGGAGCTCCTTTTGCGGCCGCTCGTGCGGGCGCAGATTGCCATCACCGAGCTGAAGGAGCGAGAGGATGGCCAGACGACGACCGAGTACGCAATTCTGCTCGGCTTCCTCGCGATCGCCATCATCATCGCTCTGTTCTTCCTGAGAGGCGTGCTGCGCAGCCTGTTCTCGGCCGCGGCTTCGAGCGTCTCGGGCGCGCCGGGCTGATCAGTCGCCGGCGTTCGGTCCACGTGCGGCCCGCCACGGCGGGCCGCACCTCTTTGGGGGATCCGTTCTAGTGATCCAGGTCCCAACCCCCCGTTCGGTCGGTTGAGCGCCCAGCCGTACTAGCCGACGTTGTTGCTTGCCTGTCGCTCGTGACCGGCTGTATCCACTGCAGGGGCTTGAGCCCCCCGACCGGAGGAGAACTCCACATGTCCGACATCCTGTTGCGACCGATCATCGCGATGCAGGTCGCGGTGCATCAGCTTCGGGAGCGGGAGGATGGCCAGACGACGACCGAGTACGC
>DASTWH010000428.1:0-9789 GCA_035758735.1 Gaiellaceae bacterium | reverse complement strand
CTCGCGCCGGGAATCGTGGTTCGATGCGTCGATCCGGCTGGCGGCGTCTAGGGCGAAAACGCTTCCGCTACGTCGACTCGCGCGAAAGGCCGATTACGGACGAGGAACACCTCGAGCGTATCGCCGCGCTTGCTATCCCTCCTGCCTGGACCGACGTCTGGATCTCGCCGAACCCTGGTGCTCGTCTCCAGGCGACCGGCGTCGACGCCGCCGGCCGCAAGCAGTACCGCTACCACGACGCCTACCGGGCCGCGCAGGAGCGGGCGAAGTACGAGCGGCTGCTCGACTTCGGACGCGGGCTGCCGAACCTCCGACGCCGTGCGGCACAGCATCTCCGGCTCGGGCCGTACGAGCGCGAGTGGGCGTGCGCGATCGCGATCGGCGTCGTGAACAAGACGTGGTTCCGTGTTGGCTCCGAACGCCACGCGCGAAGTGCACGCACGTACGGGGTCACGACGCTCCGCAAGCGCCATGTCTCGGTCTCGGGTGACGAGATCACGTTCTGCTTCCGCGCGAAGAACCGCAAGCTCGTGCGGCGGAGCATCTCCGACGCCGGGCTCGCCAAGGGAGTCGACGCCCTGCTCGACCTCCCCGACGGCTCGCGGCTCCTCCGGTTCGAGCGAGACGACGAGCTCATCGCGCTGACGTCGCCGCTACTGAACGATTACATCGCAGAGAACCTCGCGCCCGAGTTCACCGCGAAGGACTTCAGGACCTGGGGCGGCACGCTCCTCGCGGCGGAGGAGCTGGCTCGCCTCGGCCCTCCGGAGAGCGAGAGCGACGCCAGGCACGCTCTCGTCGACGTGATGAGGCGCGTCGGCGAGGAGCTCGGCAACACCGCAGCCGTCGCACGGGCCTCGTATGTCAGCCCGCACGTGGTCGACCACTATCTCGCAGGCCGCACGCTCGAGGACTTTCGGTCGGCAAACGGCTCTCGCCCGAGCCGACTCACCGTCACCGAGCAGGCGCTTCTCGAGCTCCTCGAGGCTCCGGCGGACTGAACGAGAGGCACGACCACAGGCAGGGCGCGTCGGCACGAAAGAGGGCCGGTATGCCGGCCCTCTTTCGTGCCGTCTCCGACTCCCTCTACCCGGTCCGCTCGAGCTCCTCGTCGCGCTCGTCGACGCGATCCTCCGCGTCGTCGCCGATGTCCTCGACCTTGTCCTTGACGTCTTCCCAGCCGTCGCGGGCCTTGTGCTTCGCCTCGCCCCACTTCTGCTGGATCTCGCCTTCCGTCTCCTTCGCCTTGCCCTTCACGCGATCGCTGTCCACTTCTCACTCCTTTCATGTGCTGACGTGGACTGAGAGTGCCCGGCTGGTCACGTGCCAAAACACGCCGAGGGGCGGCCGGGGCCGCCCCTCGGGCAGTGCGGTTCGTGACGCTACGCGCCGCTCGCCAGCCGCACCTGGACGAGGCGGTAGCCCGCGATGCCGCCGAGAGCCGGATCGCCGGCACGGAACGCCTTCACGAAGAACTGCACGTTGAAGCCGCTCCGCGGCTGCGGGAAGTTGCGGTTGGGCACGAGCGTCAGCGTCGCCCAGCCGTCACCCTGCGTCACCTGCGTCTGTCCCTGAACGACCCGCGGCGTGCCACGCATGAAGACACGTGCGTTGCTCACCGCGCGCCCATTGCGCGCCGTGACCTTGACGCGCACGGTGATCGGCTCCGTACTGCTCGACACCGGGTTCGGCGAGAACAGCACCTGGTTCACGACCAGCCGGTCGCCGGCCGCCTGCAGCTGACCGACGTCGAGGCCGCCGCTCTGATTCGGCGTGCCACCGACGACGCCGGTCTGATTCGAGATCGCCGACGTCGCGCCGCGGTCGTTGCGGGCGATGACGCGAACGCGGATCGTGCGACCCGTGTCGGCGTCGCGGACCTCGTAGTCCGGGTCGTTTGCGCCCTGGATCTCGCTGCAGTTGTCACCCCGCGTGCTGCAGCGGAGCCAGATGTACGAGTAGGTGATCGGCTGCTCGCCGGCCCACTCGCCACGGTTCGCCTGGAGCCGGCTGCCGACCGCCGCGGTGCCCGAGATGCTCGGGTCCCGCGTGTTCGTCGGGCGAGCCGACGTCACGACGGCCGTCGGGTTCGAGGTGCCGCGGGCGGAGCCGTCGACGTTCGTGGCGACGACCTGCGAGCGGATCCGGAACCCGGGGTCACCCTCGCGGAGGGCGTACGTGTTGTCGGCTGCGTTCGTGATCCGACGGCAGTCCGACGCGTCGGGCGCGCCGGCGCCGTCGCAGCGGAACCAGCGGAACGCGTAGTCGATGGGCTCGGTGCCCGTCCACGTGCCTCGCGTCGTCCGGAGCACCTGGCCCACACGGGCCGTTCCCGAGACGACCGGCTCGCCGACGTTTTTCGGAGCCACCGTCGGCGCCGCCGACGAGTCCGCGGCCCACGCGGCGAACAGTCCGCCGAGGGCTGCGACTGCGGCCGCGACGCCGACGATCGCCATGTAGATGCGCTGGAGATGCGTTGTCTGTCCGTTCATGTGGAGTCTCCCTTCCTGGTTGCCTCCACCACGCGGATACCCGGGAGCCACGAGCGTCAAGACGGATTCAGGCAGTCCTTACCGAGTGCTTACCGCGGCTTCACTGCGTGTTTCTCGGCGCAGTGGCGCGGGAATCACGTGTGTGAAAGCGACGGAGGAGTGAAACGATGGAGACCTGGGAATGGATCGTCCTCGCTGCCGCGATCGCCGCGGCGCTGCTTCTGGCCATCGCGTTCATCCGCATCAGGACGCGTCGCTCGCACCTCAAGGACCGCTTCGGTCTCGAGTACCAGCGCGCGGTCGCCGACCAGGGTGTCGGATCGGCCGAGTCGCGCCTCAGTGCGATCGAGAGCGAACGGGAAGAGTTGAACCTTCGCGACCTTCCGGCCGTGACACGCGATCGCTATCTCGACGAGTGGCGGCAGGCAGAGACCCGGTTCGTGAGCGACCCGCGCGACGCTACCCGCGCTGCCGAGCGCCTCGTCATCCGCGCGTTGCAGGAGCGGGGCTATCCGGAGGAAGAGGACGACCAGAAGCTCGTCTCGTTGGTGTCCGCGGATCATCCGGACGTCGCGGAGCGGTTCCGCCACGGCCACGAGATGCTCGAGGGCGTCGACGGTGCGGCGAGCACCGAGAATCTGCGCAAGGCGATGCTCGACTTCCGCGCAGTCCTCGAGGACGTCCTTCAGGGCGAGCGCACGGCCGTCGCGTAGCCAGCGGCAGCGAATCGCACACGCTCCTGCGCAGGCGCCTCGCCAAGGAGGCGCCTGCACGGGCTGCGCATCACCTTCGGTAGTAGCCGACGCCTCCGAACAGTGCAAGGATGAGGAGCACGATCAACAGCACCACGAGCCAGGACATCGAGTCACCTCCTCCCTCCCGTCGCCGACGATCCCCCGTTCCCCAGCGCAGCGGACTTCGGGAGGCGGACGGCCGTGTACACGGCGCCGCGCCACGCGACGCCGTCGGGCGCGAGCGGAACGAGCTCGGCGTCGCGACACCCGAGCGAGCGTAGGTAGTCGACGACGGCGTGTTGAGGCGTGCTCGCGTCCCGAAGCGTGAGCCAACGCGAGCCGCACTTGATCTCGTGGGTCTCGCTCACGCTGTGGCCGATACCCGCAAGCTCGAATCCGACAAACGCCCCGGGTCCCTGCTCGCGACGCTCCGGCCGTTGAACCCTCAGTCCGGGTCGCCCTGACCGAGAGCGTCTTCGACGGACGCGAGCACGAGGTCGTCGGTTCCGGCGACGCGGAACGTCCACTCCGCCCGTGAGTCCGGCGGCGCGACGATGCGGAGCGTGCGACCCGAGCTGGCGAGCCGGCGATGGCCGACATCGATCGCCCGGAGCCCGGCGCTGTCGACGAACACGAGCATGCCGAGGTCGAGCACGACCACCGGCCGGCTCGTCGCCTCGATCGCCTTGTCCAGGTCGTCCGCGGTCGTGAGGTCGAGCTCGCCCTGCACGTGGAGGATCTCCGCGTCGCCCCGGACCTCACGCGCGATGTCGAGCCGTGTCATGGCGAGCTCTCGGCGCGGCTGCGTTGCATGTGCACGACGGTGCCTCCTGACTTCGTCTTGATCGAAACGTCGTCCATGAGTGCTCGGATGATCTGCGTCCCGTGGCCCCGGCCCGTCCCGTCCGCAGGCGCACGCCAGCGGCCGGAGTCCGAGATCGACGCCCTCAAATCCCCGTCCTCGCTGACGCGGACCTCGACGCTCACGACACCGACCCCGTCGAACTCGTAGGCGTGCTCCGCGGCGTTGACCGCGGCCTCCGACACGGCGAGAACGAGGTCACGCCTCGGCTCGGGACCGATCTCCAGGCCGACGAGCCACTCGTCCAGAGCGTGCCGAAGCTCGGTGATCTCGGTCGGGCTCGCAGGGAAGGCCCGTTCGAAGCGCTCGACCGAGATCCGGCGCAACGCGAGGACGCACACGTCGTCGGGCGAGTCACCGTCGAGGAGATCGGCCAGCAGCGCGTCGACGAGCCCCTCTGCGTCCGCCGAGCTTGCATGGGCACCGGCCGTACGCACCAGGACGTCCAGCATCTCGTCGATGCCGACCCGTCGGCGCTCGATGAGACCGTCCGTGTAGAGGACGAGCGTCTCGCCGACCCGCACGATGTCGTCCGCCTGCGTCCGCGAACGGCCCAGGGACGAGCCGAGCGGCGCCGATCGACCCGCCCAGAGAAGCCGCGCCCCGCTCGGCCCGGCGATGAGCGGAGGCGGGTGGCCCGCGGCAGCGAAGCTGATGCGCCCCGTCGTCGGATCCAGGTCCGCGTAGGCAACGGTGGCCATTCTCGCCTCCGGAAGGGACTCGACGAACACGTCGAGGTTCTCGAGAAGGTCAGAAGCGCTCCCCAGTGGCGCGAGCGCTCGGACCGCGCCGCGAAGCTGGCCCATCACCTTCGCGGCGTCGAGCCCGTGGCCCACGACGTCGCCGACGACGAGCGCGTGCCGTCCGCCCGGGAGGTCGAAGACGTCGTACCAGTCTCCGCCGACCTCGAGCGTCGCGCTGCCGGGCAGGTACGCGGTTGCGAGTCGCGCACCCTCGATGGCCGGCGGATCGCCGCCGAGCAGGCTCAGCTGCAGGGAGTGCGAGACGCTCCGCTCCTGTTCGTAGAGAAGGGCGTTGTCGAGCGCAATCGCGGCACGGGTGCTCAGGCGGAGCGCGAGGATCCGTGTCAGACGCGGGTCGCTCGAGGCCAGGCTGAGGACCCCGAGAGCCCGTCCGCGCGCACGCAGTGGCGCGCTCACGAGCCGCAGGCCGCCTCGGGTCTCCTCCTCGATACGGCCGCTCTTGATCGCCGATGCCGCTGCGTCCAGGAGCACGTCCTCCGCGATCGCCTCCTCGGTCGTCACACGCGTGGCCGCCGCGATGGTCGGGGTGGCGTCGTCTTCGAGCAACGAGACGACGACCGTCGCGCCGAGCGCTTCGGAGACGACGTCGACGAGTGCCCGCGCGCGCTCGCTCGTGGAGATCGCGCGCTCGAGCACCTCACCGAGCCGCGCGAGCAGCTCGGCGTCGGCCGTCGCCCTTTCGGCCTGCACTTGCAGGAGGACCCGCTCGAGAGCAGCACCGCACTGCCTCGCGAACGCCTGGATGAGCGTCGCCCGGTCCTCGTCGAACGCGCCTGCGTGCGGAGCGCTCACGACGAGCGCGCCCATGGCCTCATCTCCGCTCGCGGGCAGCGGGACGCCGATCGCGGACTCGAGGCCTGAAGCGCGACGGACCTCCGCTCCCCCGGGGAACTGCTTGTCGTACTCGACACCACTCGGGAGGGAGATCGTCTCGCCTGTCCGAGCCACCGTCGGCATGAGGTACCCGGACGCGAGCGGAAGCTCCAGGTACCGGCGCCGCAGATCGTCCTCGATCCCGGACGTCGCGATCAACCGCACGACGTCTCCGTCGCGAAGGCCGATGCTGGCCGTCTCGACGCCGGTGAGCCCGAGATCGGCGATCGTCGAGCGCGCGACGGCCTCGATCGTGGTCGCTTCGACGAGGTGAACGGCGTTCTGCTCGAGTAGCTCCGCCCGCAGCCGAGCCGTGCGCTCCGATTCGTAGAGCTCCGCGCGCTCGAGCGCGAGGCCGCGCTCGATTTCGCTCCGTGCAAGCTCGCCCGCGATGCGCTCACGCTCCGAGATCTCCGCCGCCAGCGCGAGGGCCGCAGCGATCACGACGGCGAGGCCGAGCTGGAGGTACAGCACGCGATTGGCCGGCGTGACGTCGAGGACGCTCCAGAAGTCCTTCGCCTCCGAAGCGGCGCCAGCCGCGAGGAACGCAACGGCCGCACCTGTGATCGCGACACCGGCAGTCCCCACCCGGAAGGCGACGACGAGCAGGAGAGCGATCGGCAGGTACACGAGCTCGAACCATCCGTACTCGAAGACGACGGCCGTCGAGACAGCGGCCGCCGCCGCCAGCACCGTCGCCTCGACAGCACGTCGGCCCGATAGGCGTGGCAACGGTCGGAGCGCGATGAGCGCGGAGCCCACCACCAGCACGCCCAACCCGTCGCCACTCCACCATTCGAGCGCGAATCGCCCCCACCCCGACCCGTCGAGCAGCACGACGAACGTCGTGGCTGCGATCGCCGCGCCGACGACCGGCGCAGCGACGACGGCGCAGAGCAGGAACGCAGCGAGGTCGCGGGTCCGCCGCAGGTCGACGAACGCGACGAACGCCCCCAGAAGCAGCGCGCCCACGAGCGGCTCGGTCACGTTCGCGAGAACGAGCCCGAGGCAGGCAAGGAACCTCGTCCCGTTGTCGAGGTCGAGCGCGAGCTCCGCCGTTCCAGCCGCGGCGAGGACGATCCACCACTGCCTCCGCTCGAGCAGGACGAGCGCGCCGAGCGTGAGCCCCGCCGGCGGGAAGAACGACGCGCCCTGGTCCTCCGCGCTGAACCAGTTCTGGGCGAGCTTGTAGCCCACCACGTAGCCGAGCGCCACGAGGACGAAGAGAGGCAGCCAGTGCAGCCTGACCGGCTCGAGTCTCGCCACGTGCGTACCTCGTACCCGCTCGACGACACGTGCAACCTCCGTGCCGGAGTCTGGACTGCCCTGGTGGCGACCGTCAACCGCGTTCGAGCGTCTCACGAGCCGCGCGCGGCCACGACGTACGCGGCGACCTCCTGGATCTCCATGTCGCTCAGCTCGTCACCGAACGCGGGCATCCCGCCGCCGCCGTTTCGGACCTGGTCCTCGACCTCCGCGGTGGAGACGTCGATCTCGTCGAGGTTCGGCCCGATGTTCCCGGTCGTCCCCGCGTCGGAGAGCGTGTGACAGGAGCCGCAGTTCGCGACGAAGATCTCGCGTCCCGCAGCGGTGGCGGTCGTGTCGGTGATCTCGGTCGTCGTCTCCTCGGTCGTCGTGGCCGCGCCCTCGTCGTCGCCGCCGCACGCGGTTGCTCCCGCTCCCAGCGCAGCTATGACCAGCACAATCGCTGCCCATCGCATCATCGTCCTGGCTCCTTCCGCGGCCTGAGCACATTGCTTTCCCGCGTGCTTCCGATCGAAACCCCGGTGTTTGCGATCACCCGGACCGGGAACGAGTCATCGCATGGCCGACTGGAACGAGGGCGCGCAGCCCGGCTCCGACCTCCATCTCTGGGAGAGTCAGTGGGCGTCGATCGAGGAGGACGCGGACGGTGACCCGGACGCGGCGCTGAGCCAGTACGCCGATCTCGTCCAGCGCATGCTCGAGGCGAACGGGTACGACGTGCGTGACCCCGTCGTGCGTGGCGGCGAGGAGCGCGAGGTCATCGATTCCTACCTGTCGGCGCGCGACACCACCGAGCGCGCCGAGCTCGGGAACGCGACTCGAGGTGAGGTTGCCCAGGCAATCGAGGACCTCCGCGCCATCTTCGACACGTTCGAGAGCCAGGCGGGCCTCCGGCCCGACTAGCCGACCGTCCTCAGCGCGCGCTCTTCGCGCGGCGGCGCTTGCGCGGCTCCGACCGCTCGTTCGCCGAGCTCTTGCGGTGCGAACGCCTGCCGTTCGAGCGCTTCGCAGCGTCGACGCTCGCCCGCAACGCCTCGAGCAGGTCGGCCGGCGCCCCGCGCTCCTCCTTCGCGGGAGCGTGCACTTCCTGCCCCTTGCGCTTCCGCTGGACGACCTTCCGCAACCGCGACCGGTACTCGTCCTCGTACTTCGAGTGGTCGAACGAGGACGTGAAGCGCTCGATGAGCGCCTCGGCCATCTCGAGCTCTTGCTTGGCGACTCGCGGACGTTTCTTCGGGACGATGTCGTCCGTGGGCCGGATCTCGTCCGCGAAGTACATGTTCTCCAGCGTGATGATCCCGTCGCGGACGCGCAGCGTCCCGAGCTGCTGACGATCGCGGAAGACGTATCGCGCAACCGCTGACAGCCCGGAGTCCTCCATCGCCTTGACGAGGAGCGCGTACACCTTCTCCGCGCCGTCGGCCGGGCCGAGGTAGTACGTGCGCTGGTAGACGATCGGGTCGATCTCGTCGTGGGGGACGAAGTCGAGGATCTCGATCGTTCGGTACGTCTCCTCCTCGGCGGCCCGAAAGTCAGCGTCCGTCAGATAGACGAGCTCGCCGTCGGAGGCCTCGTATGCCTTGACGATCTCGTCCGCGGGGACTTCCTCGTCCTCCTTCTTGCAGACCTTGCGGTAGCCGATCGGCGAGCCGTCCTTCTCGTGTACGAGGTGAAGCTCGAGGTCGTGCTCGTCGATCGCGCTGTACATCTTCACGGGCGCGTTCACGAGCCCGAAGGAGATGCTCCCCGACCAGATTGCGCGTGGCATGTCCGTTCGATACCCGACTCGTCGAGGTCTGCAAACAGGAAGATTCGCGCCGTGGCCCCGGATCCCACCAATGCAGAGATCGCCGACCAGCTCGCGCTCTTCGCCGCGTTGCTCGAGCTGGCCGAGACGAGCCCGTTCGCCGTCAGGGCGTACAACCGGGCTGCGGAGCTCGTCCGCTCGCTGCCGACCCCGGTCGCGCAGCTCGTCCGCGAGGGTCGAATTCGCGAGCTTCGCGGCATCGGCTCGGGAATCGAATCCAAGCTGCGCGAGTTGGTCACGACGGGCGAGATAGCCGAGCTTCGCGCCCTGCAGGCGGAGCTCCCGCCCGAGCTCGTGAGCTACGGGCGCCTGCACGGCGTGAGCGCGAAGCGCATCTCGAGCATCGCCCGCGCGCTCCAGATCACGACCGTCCCGGAGCTCGAGGCTGCGATCGCCGCCGGGAGGCTGAGCGACGTTCCCGGCATCGGGCCGGTGACCGAGGCCCGGATCGCGGCGGCTCTCGCGCGCCCACCCCAGGCGCAGCGCGGGCTCACGATCAACCGCAGCCGCGCCCTGAGCCAGGAGATCGCACGTGCGCTGGGTGGCCACGTCGCCGGTCCGGCTCGACGGTTCTGCGAGCTCGCATTCGAGCTCTGCGTCGTCGTGTCGTCGGATCGACCGAGCGCCACGATCGAAAGGTTCGCGGCCCTCCCTCAGATCATGACCCTCCTCGAACGGTCCGAGCGACGCTCGACGGGCCTGACGCTCGACGGCATTCCGATCACGCTGCTCGTCGCGACGGACGAGACGCTGGGCACCGAGCTCATCCGAGCGACCGGGTCGCACGAGTACGTCGAGGCGCTCGGCCCACTGCGGGAACTCGCCGACGAGGAGGACGTGTTCGCGGCGCTCGGCCTGGCCTTCTGCCCGCCCGAGCTTCGCGAGCTCCCCGGCACGAACCCGCCCGAACGGCTGGTCGACCTCGTCGACGTCCGCGGCGACCTCCACTGCCATACGACGTGGTCGGACGGACGGGCCTCCGTCCACGAGA
>DASTWH010000425.1:0-11612 GCA_035758735.1 Gaiellaceae bacterium | reverse complement strand
AAGGACGGCAAGACCCTGACGATCCAGATCCAGCCGAACGTCAGGTGGTCCGACGGCTCACGGCTCACTGCTGCCGACGTCGCGTACAGCCTCAACATCGGCAAGCAGAACAAGTTCGCGGACCGCATCGGTCTCACCTCGCCGACGAGCAACATCGCCTCGATCAAGGTCGCGGGCAAGGACAAGGTCGCGATCCGGTTCAAGGCGCCGGACTCGACGTTCGTCGGATCGCAGCTCTCGAACGTCTGGATCGTCCCGAAGAAGATCTGGTCGAAGGTCGACGTCGAGAAGTTCACGAACCCCAACCCCGTCGGCTCGGGCCCGTTCACACGGATCACGCGCTTCAACCCGCAGTCGTACGTTCTCTCGAAGAACCCCAACTACTGGAAGAAGGGGTATCCGAAGATCCAGTGCGTCGAGCGGATCGCGGCTTCGTCGAACGACGCGGCACTGCTCCAGCAGATCAACGGACAGGCCGACTGGTCGCACAACTTCTATCCCAACGTCGAGTCGTCCTACCAGGCGAAGGACCCGAAGCACTACCACAACTCGTACCTGACGACGAACCTCCAGGTCGCGCTCTTCTTCGACACGACCGAGTACCCGTACAGCCTCCCGGCGTTCCGGAAGGCCGTCAGCCTCGCCATCGACCGCAAGACGGTGTCGAAGCTCGGCGAGTACGGCTACGCACCGCCGACGAGCGCGCTCGGGATCGAGTTCATGTACCCGAAGTGGGTCGACCCGGCTCTCAAGGCTCGTGCGAAGGCGATGGCCGAGTTCAGCCCGGCCGCGGCCCGAAAGGCGTTCACGGACGCCGGCTTCACGTACAAGAGCGGTGACCTCTACGACCCGAAGGGCGATCGCGTGAAGTTCCAGATCCACGTGATCGGCGGCTGGTCGGACTGGGTCGCCTCGCTGCAGATCATCTCGCGGAACCTGCGTGACGTCGGGATCGACGCCTCCGTCAAGCTCGAGCCGGACTGGGGCGCATGGCAGCCGAACGCGATGAGCACGAAGGTCGTGACGCTCCTGTGGACCTACGGTGCGAACGACATCACGCCGTGGGCGTACTTCTTCGCGCACTTCGACCCGAGCCAGAACCTCGGCAAGGGCGTCGACGCGTCGGCGACGGGCAACTGGGAGCACTACCAGAACGCCCAGGGTGCAACGCTCCTCAGGCAGTTCAAGAGCACATTCGACCCCGCGAAGCAGAAGAAGCTCGTCTACCAGATGGAGAAGCTCTTCCTCGACGACCTGCCGTTCGTCTCGCTGTTCGTCGGCCCACGCTGGTCTGCGTACAGCACGAAGTACTTCGAAGGGTTCCCGTCCTGGACGAACCAGTACGTGGACCCGATCTTCTCGACGTGGACACAGGTCGAGAAGATCCTCTGGTCACTTCGGCCTGCTTCTTCGAAGTAGCCCTCCAGAGGGCAGGCCGTAATGCGATGTGCCCGGTTGGTCGCGAGCCAGCCGGGCACACCGCGCCCGAAATGGACGTGAGAGACTCCGTCTTGAGCCCCCGAGCGTGCCGACCCGCAGAGGAGTGGTGACATGCGATTCCTGCTGAGGAGACTCGTGTTCTACGTCATCGCGCTGTGGGCCGCGATCACGCTGAACTTCCTCCTCCCACGGCTCATGCCAGGCTCCCCGCTCGACGGTCTCATCGCCAACTACGGCGAGCAGATCAGGTCGAACCCGCAGATCCTGCAGCAGCTCAAGGCGTCGCTCGGGTCCGCGGACGAGCCGATCTGGCAGGCGTATCCGCACTACCTGCGCGACATCGCGACCGGGGACTTCGGCGTCTCGTTCGCGAAGCAGGCCCCGGTCGGCGTGATCATCGGGAACAGCCTGCCCTGGTCGATCTTTCTCGTCGGCGTCGGGTTCCTCCTCTCCTTCGTCGTCGGGACGACGCTCGGGATGCTCGCCGCCTGGCGCCGCGGTGGGATCACGGACAATGTCGCGACCCCGCTGCTGATGGGGCTGCAGTCGTTTCCGGCGTTCTTCCTGAGCCTCGTCGCCGTCTACTTCCTGGGGCTCAAGCTCGGCTGGTTCCCCATCCAGCACGCCTACTCGAACGACGCCGACATCGGGCCCAACCTCGGGTTCTTCGCCGACGCCATCCGACATGCCCAGCTCCCCGTGCTCGTGATCATCGCCATCAGTGCCGGAGGCTGGCTCCTCGGCATGCGCAACGTGATGATCACGACGATCGGCGAGGACTACGTGGCGTTCGCCCACGCGAAGGGCCTGAGCGACCGGCGCGTGATGACCCAGTACGCCGCCCGCAACGCCATCCTGCCGCCCCTCACGGGATTCGCGTCGTTCTTCGCCAGCGCGGTCGGCGGCCTCATTCTCGTCGAGGTCGTGTTCAGCTATCCGGGCGTCGGCCTCACGCTCCAGCAGGCCGCACTCGGCCACGACTACGCGGTCGTGCAGGCACTCCTGCTCGTCCTCGCGATCTGTGTGCTGGTCGCGAACTTCATCATGGACTGCCTCTACGTCGTCCTCGACCCGAGGGTGCGTTCCGCATGACGATCGGTGCCGGTGACCTGACGGCGGGGCTCGAGCCGGTCGAGTTGCAGCCACTCCCCGACGCCCGTGCGCCGCGCTCGCGGAAGCGCCGGCGCATTCCGGAGCCGATCCGTCTGCTGCTCGCGAACCCCAAGTCGTGCTTCGGAATCGTCCTTCTCTGCGTGATCGTCCTCGCCGCGATCGCTGCGCCGCTGTTGACGGGTCATGTCGCGAACGAGCCGGATGCCCTGCCACGCCAGTCGCCGTCGTGGGAGTACCCGTTCGGGACGACCGACCAGGGCTACGACATCTTCGCCCAGGTCCTCTACGGCGCGCGCGTCTCGCTCGGCGTCGCGCTGGTCGCATCGCTGATCGCCATGACGATCGCGATCACCCTCGGGCTCCTCGCCGCGTACAGCGGCGGGTGGGTCGACGACTCGATCGTCCTGCTGACGAACGTGTTTCTCGTCATCCCGATCCTCCCGCTGCTCATCGTGATCTCGTCCTTCCTCCAGGGCACGGGGCCGACGTCGATGGCGCTCATCATCGGCCTCACGAGCTGGGCGATCGAGACGAGGATCCTGCGCGGCCAGGCACTCTCGCTCCGGAACCGGGACTTCATCCTCGCAGCGAAGGTCGCGGGCGAGTCGACGCCGCGCGTCGTCTTCGGTGAGCTCATGCCGAACATGCTGAGCCGCATCGCCGCCGGCTTCGCGTTCGTGTTCGTGCAGGCGGTCTTCTACGAGGCGGCGCTCGAGTTCCTCGGCTTCGGCGACGCGAACCAGGTGAGCTGGGGGACGACCCTCTTCTGGGCCACGAACAACTCGACGCTGTTGACGGGCGAGTGGTGGCACTTCGTCTTCCCCGGCGTGGCGATCTCGCTCACGATCCTCGCGATCGTCTTCATCAACTACGGGATCGACGAGCTGAGCGACCCCCGGCTTCGGCGGTTGGAGACCCGAAAGCGCCGCCGGCTCCTCGGGATGCTCTGGCGACCGAGGGCGGCGACGTGATCGTCGTGGACAGCGAGCCCGAGGTGCCGCGGTCGACAGGCGGAGCGCGGGAGCCACTCGTCGAGATCGACGAGCTCGTCGTCGAGTACCCGGTCTCCGGTGGGTCGGTGCGGGCCGTCGACGCCGTCTCGCTCGCGATCTATCCCGGCGAGATCGTCGGGCTCGCAGGCGAGTCGGGATGCGGGAAGAGCACGGTCGCCCACTCGCTCCTGCGCATCCTCAAGCCTCCCGGCGAGATCGCCGGAGGGCGGATCCTCTTCCGCGACCAGGACGTTCTCTCGCTCCCCGCCTCACAGCTGCGGAAGTTCCGCTGGCGCAACGTCTCGATCGTGTTCCAGAGCGCGATGAACTCGCTGAACCCGGTGATGCGCATCGGCGATCAGTTCATCGACATGTTCAAGGCGCACGAGCGCGTGCGGAAGTCGGAGGCGTTCGGGCGGTCCGGCGAGCTGATGGAGCTCGTCGGCATCGACCCCGCGCGGCTCCGCGCGTACCCCCACGAGCTCTCGGGAGGCATGCGGCAGCGGGTCGTCATCGCGATGGCACTCGCGCTGAACCCAGAGCTCCTGATCATGGACGAGCCCACGACAGCGCTCGACGTCGTCGTCCAGCGCGAGATCCTGCGGGAGATCGAGACGTTGCAGCGAGAACTCGGCTTCGCCGTCCTCTTCATCACGCACGACCTGTCGCTGCTCGTCGAGTTCAGCGATCGCATCGCGATCATGTACGCGGGCAAGATCGTGGAGCTCGCTCCGGCGCGGGGTCTCTTCGAGCGTCCCCTCCACCCGTACACGGTCGGGCTCATGCAGTCGTTCCCTCCCCTCGCGGGCGAAAGGCGCAGGCTTCTCGGGATCCCGGGGTCGCCGCCGGACCTTCGCGCACCACCGTCCGGGTGCCGCTTCCACCCACGCTGTCCCCGCGCGGAGAAGAAGTGCTCGATCGACGAGCCCAGGCTCGTCGCCCACGGCGCCGGCGAGCAGGTCGCATGCCACTTCCCGGGAGAGGTCTCGTGACGACTGCGTCTCCACTCCTCGAGGCACGCTCGCTGAGCAGGACGTTCGACGTCGGGACGGGAGGGCTCGGCCTGCGCCGGCAGACCCTCCGCGCCGTCGACGACGTCAGCTTCGCACTGAGCCCGGGAAAGGTGACCGCGCTCGTGGGGCAGAGCGGAAGCGGGAAGAGCACGATCGCTCGGCTGCTCCTGCGGCTGTACGCGCCGACGTCGGGCTCCATCCTCCTCGGAGACGAGGACGTGAGCAGCATCCGCGGGCGGAGGAACCTCAGGCGCTACCGCTCGCAGGTCCAGATGATCTTCCAGGACCCGTTCGGGTCCCTCAATCCCGTCAAGCGCGTCGGGCACCACATCGCGAGGCCGCTCCGCCGCCACAAGGTGGTGCCGTCGCGCGAGGTGGACGAGCGCGTGCACGAACTCCTCGACGCGGTCGGCCTCACGCCCCCCGAGGTCATCGCGGCGAAGTACCCACACGAGCTCTCGGGCGGACAGCGGCAGCGGGTCGCCATCGCACGCGCGCTCGCCGTGGAGCCGAAGGTGGTCATCGCCGACGAGCCGGTCTCGATGCTCGACGTCTCGATCCGGCTCGGCGTGCTGAACCTCATTCTCGAGCTGAAGGAGCGCCGCGACCTGGCGTTCCTGTACATCACGCACGACCTCGCGAGCGCCCGGTACGTGGCGGACGAGATCCTCGTCCTCTACGCGGGGCAGGTCGTCGAGCGCGGCCCCACGGACGAGGTCCTCCTCGATCCGCTGCACCCGTACACCCAGCTGCTGCTCTCCGCGGTGCCGAACCCCGGGGCGGGGCTGCAGACGGAGGAGCTTCCCGAGCGCAAGCAAACCGTCTTCGCGGCTCCGGACGCCGAAGCATGCCGCTTCGTCGATCGCTGTCCGTTCGCCTTCGAGACCTGCGGCTCGGTGGCGCCGCAGCTGACGGCCGCGCGGATCGAGCACGACGTCCGCTGCCATCTGTTCGGCCAGCCCACGACCTCGAGAGGAATCGATTGATGACCAGTGCGCGCGCCTCGTTCCCGTCGACCTTCGTCTGGGGAGCTGCGACCGCGGCCTACCAGGTGGAGGGGGCTGTCGCCGAGGACGGCCGCGGCGAGAGCATCTGGGATCGCTTCAGCGCAACCGCCGGGAACGTCTGGAACGGCGACACCGGAGCCGTCGCCTGCGACACGTACCACCGGTACACGGAGGACATCCGTCTGATGCGCGGGCTCGGGATCGGGGCCTTTCGCCTCTCCGTCGCCTGGCCGCGCATCCTGCCCGAAGGCCGCGGTCGGGTGAACCAGGCCGGCCTCGACTACTACGACCGGCTCATCGACGAGCTCCTCGCGAACGGCGTCGACCCGTACGTCACGCTCTACCACTGGGACCTCCCGCAGGTGCTCGAGGACAACGGTGGCTGGCCGGCGCGGGAGACGGTCGACGCGTTCACCGAGTACACCGAAGTCGTCGTGGCGAGGCTCGGAGACCGCGTGCGGCACTGGATCACGCAGAACGAGCCGTGGGTCGTCTCGTGGCTCGGGTACGGGCTCGGCGTGCATGCGCCCGGCCGGGAGAGTGACCGCGACGCACTTGCCGCCGGCCACCACGTGCTGCTGGCGCACGGGCGCGCCGCCGAGGTCCTGCGCCGCGAATCGCCGGCTGCCGAGGTCGGGATCAGCATCGACCTCGTGCCGACGTATCCCTTCTCGGATGCGGAGGCGGACGTCGCAGCAGCACGTCAGTCCGACGGCTTCCGCAACCGCTGGTTCCTCGACCCGGTTCTCGGGCACGGCTATCCGGCGGACATGCTCGAGCGGTACGCCGAGATCCTCCCGCCGATCCTCGACCGGGACCTGGAGACGATCGCGGCTCCGCTCGACTTCCTCGGGATCAACTACTACACGCGAAACGTCGTACGAGCGGGCGTCGGCGAGGTCGCGACCGAGGGTGCCGAGCACACCGACATGGGCTGGGAGGTGTACCCCGACGGCCTGCGCGAGCTGCTGGCCCGTCTCCACGCCGAGTACGAGCTCCCCGACCTCTACATCACGGAGAACGGTGCGGCGTTCCCGGACGCACGCCGGAACGGACGCGTCCCCGATCCGCAACGGATCTCCTACCTGGAGGGACACCTGGCTGCGCTCGCCTCGGCCATCGCGGACGGCGTGCCCGTGCGGGGCTACTTCCTCTGGTCGCTCCTCGACAACTTCGAATGGGCGTTCGGCTACTCGCGCCGCTTCGGGATCGTCTACGTCGACTTCGACACGCTCGAGCGTGTGCCGAAGGACAGCTTCGCGTGGTACCGCGACTTCATCGGAGCGCAGCGCAGCGGGTAGGAGTCACGCCGCGTCGAGCGCGGGGACCCGCGGCGAAGGTACGAGACGCGACAGCACGGCAACACCGAGCAGCGGTCCGAAGGCGCAGACCACGAAGACCCCCTCGTATCCGAGCGCCGACGCGACGGCGCCGAGGCTGAGCGCGCCGACGAGGAAGCCCAGCTCCGTGAACGCGCTGAACGTGCCGACGATCGAGCTGCGCTCGCTCGCCGGCCCCGTGTTCACGGCCAGTGTCATCAGCGACGGGAAAGCCAGCGCATGGCCGAACCCGACGACGATCGTCCCCAGGAAGAGACCTGCGGGCACGTTCCAGAGACCGATCGTGAAGAGGCCGGCCGCGATGAGGGTGAGGGCGATCCGCGCCGTGCGCTTGGGACCGAGCCGGTCCGGGACCTGACGTGCGACGACACGCGTCGCGACGACGACGACCGCGAAGACGAGAAACACGGAGCCGGCCCCGTCGAGGCCGAGGTCGCGCGCGTAGAGGGCACCGAAGGTCCCGAGCCCGGCGAACCCGAGAACGGTGAAGGTCAGGACGATTCCCGGCCCGATCCCCGCGGGATGGATGAGTCTCGGGGCCGTGTGGGGCTCTGGTTCGCGCGCCGGCGCGGTCTCCGGAAGCAGCAGACCGATCAGTCCCGCAGCAAGGCAGAACCCGGCGGCGAGGAGCCAGACGGCGTCGAAGCGATCGTCTCCGAGCACGAGCTCACCAACCAGGGGGCCGAGCGCGAGGCCGCCCCAGAGACCGAGGCTGAAGAGGCTCAGCGCCTCGCCCCGCCGATGCTCGGGTGCGATGTCCGTGATCATCGTCGCCGCGCCGACGAGAACCATCGCCTCACCGGCCCCTGTCAGGAGACGGAAGAGCACGAGCAGCGCGAGCGAGTTCGCCACGACGTAGGAGGCGACGCTCACTGCGGTGATGAGGCCGCCGGCGACGATGAGGATCTTGCGACCGTTGCGGTCCGCATACCGTCCCGCGAGCGGCTGGGCGAGGAGAACCATCGGACTGACCGCGGCGACGGCCAGGGCGACGCCGAAGCTGCCGACGCCGAGCCCGTCGTCCGCGTAGACGGGCACGACCGCGAGCAGCATCCCGACGGACATGCAGAGCGCGAACTCCGTCAGCATCGTCAGCACGAACGGCTTGGTCACGACGCGATCCGACTGCATGGTCCGATCCAAGCACAACGCGCACCCGCCTCCGGGACAGGAACAGCGCGTGCGGACCCGAATCGAGTGCCCGATGTCGAGGCGCGACACCGAACTCCGTGCCGAGGCGCGCCGCGAAGCAGCGCCGGCAGTGACGCTCGTCCTGGTCGTCCTCGGGGCGCTTGCGTTCGTCAGTCACGCCGAGGGGTGGGAGCTGCTCGGACTGCCATGGTGGATCTGGCTCGCGCTGGCGCTTCCGGCACTCCTCCTCACGGTCGACCTGCTTCTCGCGTTCCGAGGCAAGGGCCTGGCTCGCTCCCGCACGGCCGCGATCGTCTTGCTCGCGTTCCTTGCGTTCGGGAACTTCGTCGCGCTCATGATCCTGGTCATCGGGCTCGTGACGGCGAGCACGTCGGAGCTGAGCGGCGGCGAATTGCTCCTCACCGGATTCGCGATCTACACGACGGACCTCGTGGTCTTCGGACTCATCTTCTGGGAGGTCGAGGCCGGGGGCCCGATGGCGAGACGCCACTCCTCGTCGCGCGCTTCGATCGAGTTCCGGTTTCCGCAGGACGACGACGAGGCGGGTACGTGGAGGCCGCGCGTCTGGGACTACCTGTACGTGTCTCTCACGAACTCGATCGCCTTCAGCCCGACCGACACGCTCCCGCTGACACTCCGCGCGAAGGCGCTCATGGGGCTCGAGTCGTTCGTCGCGGCGGTGACGGTCCTCCTCGTGGCGGCGCGGGCGGTTAACGTGCTCGGTTCGTGAGTGACTCGCCGCTGATCACCCTCGAGGAGCTCCAGCTCGCCGCGCGCAACCACGCGATGCCGCTCGAGGCGCTGCGCTGGGACGTCACGCCGATCGGACTCCACTACCTCCTCACCCACTTCGACATCCCCGAGGTCGACGCCGCGACGTGGCGACTCGAGATCGGCGGGCTCGTCGAGCGGCCGCTGTCGCTCTCGCTCGACGACCTGCGCGCGCGACCGGTTGTCGAGGTCGCGGTGACGATGGAGTGTGCCGGGAACGGACGAGTACACGTCGAGCCGCACGTCGTGAGCCAGCCGTGGCTGCTCGAAGCGGTCGGGACGGCGCGCTGGCGGGGGACACCGGTTGCGCCGTTGCTGGAGGAGGCCGGCGTTCGCGACGGCGCCGTCGAGGTCCTCTTCACCGGCCTCGACCGCGGAGTCGACGGCGGCGAGGAGCAGGCCTACGAGCGCAGCCTCCCCGTGGGCGCGCTGCTCGGGGGCGAGGCGCTGCTCGCATACGAGGCCAACGGAGTCCCGCTCCCGCCGCAGCACGGCCGTCCGCTGCGCCTCGTCGTACCGGGCTGGTACGGGATGACGAGCGTGAAGTGGCTCTCGAGGATCGCGGTACTGGACGAGCCCTTCTCCGGCTACCAGCAGAGCCACGCGTACCGCGTCCGCCGCGACGAGGACGAACCGGGCGAGCCGGTCACGACGATCGCGCCACGTTCGTTGATGGTCCCGCCCGGGATTCCCGACTTCCTGACACGGGCCCGCATCGTCGAGGCAGGCACCTGCGAGCTCGTCGGGCGCGCGTGGTCCGGCGCCTCCGAGATCGCCACGGTCGATGTGTCGAGCGACGGAGGGAGGACGTGGGCCGCCGCCGAGCTCGGCGAGTCGGCTCTCGGGCGCTGGGCGTGGCGTCCGTGGCGCTTCTCGTGGAGCGCGGAGCCGGGCGAGCACGAGCTCTGTTGCCGTGCGCGCGATGCCGCGGGCGTCGAGCAGCCGCTCGAGCCGTCGTGGAACCTCGGTGGCTACGTGAACAACGCCGTCCAGCGGGTGGCCGTGACCGTCACGGCCTAGCGGCGCGTACATCCGACACACACATCCGTGACCTATCGTGTCGCCGTGCGTGCCCTGGCCTTCCTCGGCGTGCTCGTCGCCGTCGCGGCACTCGTTGCCGGTGCGCGCGACGCATCGTCGGCGACGGCGGAGCTCAGGCTCGACGGGATCGTCTTTCGGCCCGAGCTCGCCCTCACGCCTGCCCAGCAGCAGCGCGGCCTGATGTACCGAAAGCGTGCTCCGGTCGACGGCATGCTGTTCGTCTTCGCCCAGGCCACCGCGGGCGGGTTCTGGATGAAGAACACGCTCGTCCCGCTCCGGATCGTCTTCTTCGACACCGCCGGGAAGCGCGTGCGGGCGATGACCATGACGCCGTGCACCAAGGGCCCGTGCCGGATCTACAGTCCGGGAAAGCGCTATCGGTTCGCCCTCGAGCTCCGCGCGAGCGACGCGAGGCCGGCCCTGCGCCTCGGCCCGCCGGCGGCGTTGCGTCGTCTCGTCGTCTCTGCCGGCTGAGTGCGCCTCCTGCTCGCAGCCTTCGCGCTCGTCCTCGTCGTGCCCGCGGCGACGGCGAAGCAGCGCGCGACGGTGGCGATCGATCCGGGCCACGACCTCCGGGCCAACGCCGCCACCGAGCCCATCGGCCCCGGCTCGTCGACGCTGAAGATCAAGGACGGGGGTGGGACGCACGGCGTCGCCAGCGGCCTGCGCGAAGCCGATCTGAACCTGCGCGTCGCACTGCGCCTGCGCACGCTGCTCGAGCGGACGGGCGTCCGGGTCGTGATGACGAGGACGAGGACGGCCGGAACGAGCGTGGGCAACATCGCACGCGCGCGGATCGCCAACCGTGCGGGCGCTGCGCTCTTCCTGCGCATCCACGCGGACGGCTCGACCGATCCCTCCGCGCGCGGCACACACACGCTCTACCCGGCGCTACGAAAGGGGTGGACCGACGACGTCTACGTCGAGAGCCGGCGCGCAGCCGGGGTCGTCCAGCGGGAGCTTCGCGCAGCGCTCGGGTTCCCGGATCGGGGCCTGCAGGAGCGCTCGGACTTCACCGGCTTCAACTGGGCCGACGTCCCGGTGATCCTCGTCGAAATGGGCTTCATGACGAACCCGACCGAAGACCGCCTGCTCGCCACGGCGGCGTACCAGAGGCGCGCTGCCGTCGGCCTGTGCCGGGGAACGCTCGCGTTCCTCGGACGTCCCGTCGCTGGCTGCGTCTGACCGGCCGTCCGTAGAATCGCCGCGGCCATGGCCGTTCGCGTCGACGGATCGCTCGAGGGCATCGACTGGGAGGAGGCGAAGGCCGACCTCGCCGCCGACCGTTGGGACAACGGGCGGACCGCTGCTGCCCTGCGCCGCGCGTTCGAGCAGTCCCAGCACGTCGTGTTTGCCCGCGACGGTGATCGCGTCGTCGGGATGGCGCGCATGCTCTCCGACGGTGTCTCGAATGCGTTCGTCGTCGACGTCTGGACGTTGTCGTCCTATCGCCGGCAGGGGATCGCGTCGAGGATGATGCGCCACCTGCTCGACCGCGTGCCGGGCCAGCACGTCGGGCTGCAGACCGACGACATGCAGCCCTTCTATGCCTCGCTCGGCTTCGAGCACCAGCCCGAGTTCTGGTCGCTCGTCGTCGGGGAGTGGCTCGACAACGAGGCCAATCGGTGACCCGCACCCAGTACTACACCGCGACGACTCTCGACGGGTTCATCGCCGACCCGAACGACTCGCTCGAGTGGCTCTTCACGCGCGATCAGGACCACGGGGGCCCGCTCAGCTACC
>DASTWH010000312.1:0-9011 GCA_035758735.1 Gaiellaceae bacterium | reverse complement strand
CCCAGCGCTGCGCCGTGATCTGAGCGACCTCGAGCGACAACTTGCGGACGGATCGGGGCTGCTGCTTCGCGAGCGCTACTCGTCGGACGTTCCCGACCTCGTCCACGGCCTACATTCGCAAGCGGTCGTGTGGCAAGGGGTCCGTGACATGGGCCGCGTCTGGGCTGCGACGGACTATCCAGGGCTCGCCGATCGCTGTCGACGCGCGGCGGCGCGCCTCGAGGGCGGGTTGCGGAGAGCAGTTCGGATGTCGGATCGCCGGCTCGCGGACGGCTCGCTGTTCGTCCCGGTCCGGCTGCTCGACGACGAGTCGCCATACGACTCGGTCGTCGAGAGCCGGTCCGGCAGCTACTGGAACCTCGTCGCTCCGTACGCCTTCGCGTCCGGACTCTTCCCCCCATATGGCGTCACCGCGCGTGGCGTGCTGAAGTACCTCGGAGGGCATGGCACGCGTCTCTTGGGCGTCCCGCGCGCCGGTGCGTTCTCGCTCTACGGACGGACCCCGAAGGGTTCGGCGTCGGGCGTCAACCCCGTCTACGCGCTCAACGCCATGCGCTTCCTCGCCGACAACGACCGACCGGATCGGCTCGTCCTCGGGCTCTACGGTCAACTCACGACGAGCATGTCGCCCGGAACGTTCGTCTCTGGGGAGGCTGCGTCGGTCGCACGACTCGGCGGCTCGTCGTTCCGCACGATGTACCTTCCGCCGAACAGCGCGAGCAACGCGTCGTTTCTGGAAACCCTGCGGCTCCTGCTCGTTCACGAGACGCGGGGATCCAACGGCGCGCTGCGAGGTCTGCAACTCGCCTACTCCACTCCCCGGCCCTGGCTAGCGCCTGGCCGGACGATCGCGATTCGGAACGCGCCGACGAGCTTCGGCTCACTGAGCTACGCGATGACGGCTGATGTCGACGACGTACACGTCGTTCTCGACGTGCCACGGCGTCGAGCCCTCAGGGCCCTGACTCTGAGGGTGCGCCTCCCGCAAGGGGGGCGTATCACGAAGGCTGTCGCCGCCGGGCACTCGATCAGGATTGGGCACGACGGAGAGACTCTCGACCTCTCGGGAGCGGCTGGGCGTGTGGCGGTCGTCGTCAACGTCGAGCGCTGAGCCTCTGACCCGTGGCCCGGCTACGCTAGGGCGCATGGCCGAGGTCGACGGCAAGCCGCTCGACGAGCGACTGGAGGAGATCGGGGCCCAGCTCGCCTGGGTCCGTGATTACCTTTGACCCGGATCGGCTGACGCAGCGCCGCGGCGAGCTCGAGGAGGCGATGGGAGCTCCCGGGTTCTGGGACGACCAGGCCGGCGCCGCGCGCATCTCCACCGAGCATTCCCGCCTCACCCGCAAGCTCGAGCGTTACGAGCGACTGCGCGGCGAGTACGACGACGCGCGCGAGCTCCGCGAGCTCGGCGAGGACGAGTCCGAGATCGCGAAGCTCGTCGCCTCACTCGAGGGCGAGCTCGGCCGTCTGCAGGAAGACGCGCTCTTCGACGGTCAGTACGACGCCGGTGACGCGGTTCTCGAGATCCACGCCGGGACGGGCGGGACGGACGCCCAGGACTGGGCGGACATGCTCCTGCGGATGTATCTCCGCTGGGCCGCCGATCGCGGCTTCGGCACGGAGGTGCTGGAGGCGAGCCCGGGCGAGGAGGCCGGCCTGAAGTCGACCACGGTCGCGGTCAAGGGAGAGAACGCGTACGGAACCTTGAAGGCAGAGCGTGGCGTCCACCGGCTCGTGCGCCTGTCGCCGTTCGACTCCGCACACCGCCGCCACACCGCGTTCGCGCAGGTCGTCGTCGCTCCCCTGCTGCCCGACGACGTGCCCGTCGAGATCGACGAGTCCGAGCTGCGGATCGACACGTATCGCTCGAGCGGGGCGGGCGGGCAGCACGTGAACAAGACCGACTCGGCCGTGCGCATCACGCACCTCCCGACCGGCATCGTCGTGCAGTGCCAGAACGAGCGCTCGCAGACGTCGAACAAGGCCACGGCCATGCGCATCCTCCGTTCCCGGCTGGCCGAGCTCGAGGAGGAGAAGCGCGAGGCGGAGCTCGCTCGCGAGCGCGGGGCGGCGCAGGACATCGGCTTCGGGAGTCAAATCCGCTCCTACGTGCTGCACCCGTACCAGCTGGTCAAGGACCACCGGACCGACTTCGAGGTGGGGAACACGCAGTCGGTCCTCGACGGGGGTCTCGACGGATTCGTGCACGCGTACCTCCTCGCGAAGGCCGCGGGTCAGGTGGTCTAGTGGCCGGAATGCAGGCGAATCTGTGGCTACACTGCAGCGTTCTCAAACGAGCCGGAGCGGCCCGCGAGGGCTGCGTCAGCTGACGCCCGGTGACGGATGACCATTCGCAGACGCACATGACGGCCCTCGCCGAACCGGATACCAACGTCGAGCTGCAGCCCGTTCAGGACGGGCAGAGCGGCGCGGCGATGATCGTGTTCGAGGACGTCAGGAAGGTCTACGAGACGAACCGCGTCACCGCGCTCGACGGCGTGTCGTTCGTCATCGAGAAGGGCGAGTTCGTGTTCGTCGTCGGCGCCTCGGGGTCGGGCAAGTCGACCCTCGTCCGACTCCTTCTCAAGGAGGTCGAGCCGACCGCTGGAAGGATCATCGTCGGCGGCCGCGACCTCGGACGTCTGAAGCGCTCGAAGGTGCCGCTCCTCCGACGGAACCTCGGCTGCGTGTTCCAGGACTTCAAGCTCCTCCCGAACCGCACGGCGGCAGAGAACATCGGCTATGCGCTGAGGGTGCAGGGCGAGTCGAACGCGCTGATCCGCAAGAAGGTCCCGGAGGTCATGGACCTCGTCGGCCTCGCGCACAAGATGAGCTCGCGCCCCGAGGAGCTCTCGGGCGGCGAGCAGCAGCGCGTCTCGATCGCGCGGGCGATGGTGAACCACCCGCCGCTCCTCGTCTGCGACGAGCCGACCGGGAACCTCGATCCCGACACGTCGGTCGGGATCATGCAGCTCCTCTACCGGATCAGCCGCACCGGGACGACCATCCTCATGGTCACGCACGACCGCGAGATGGTGGACAAGATGCGGAAGCGCGTCATCGCGCTCGAGTCGGGCAAGCTCGTCCGCGATGAGCGGCGCGGGGGGTATGCGGAGGAGTGACGAAGCTCCGCACCCTCTTTGCGGAGGCGCTCCGCTCGATCGGCGCGAACGTCTCGACGACCGTCGCGTCGGCGCTGTCCGTCCTCATCGGGATGTTCCTGATCGGCGTGTTCATCGGGCTCGGCACCTGGCTCGTGTCGTGGTCGGACGACAAGAAGCGCGAGCTCGCCGTCCATGTCTTCATCGCCGACGCCGCGACGACGAAGCAGGTCGACGCGCTCCGCGTGAGGCTCGAGTCCGATCAGCGCGTCAAGCCCGGCGGCATCACCTTCTGCTCGAAGGAGTGCGCCCTGAGGGTCATGCGCAAGCGCAACCCCGAGCTGACCGCAAACCTCGCCTCGAACCCGCTGCCGGCGTCGTTCGACGTCGTTCCACTCCGCGGTGAGGACACCGAGGCGATCGCGATCTCCGTCCAGAAGGCGAAGCTCCCCGCGGTCGACGCCGTGCGCTACGGCAAGGAGGTCTCGCAGCGAATCCTCCAGATCGCGCGAGGAATTCAGGTCGTCTTCGGGATCATCGTGATCATCCTTCTGGCCGCATCGACTGTCCTGATCGCCAACACGATCCGCCTCTCGATCTTCGCGCGACGCCGCGAGATCGAGGTGATGAAGCTCGTCGGCGCGTCGAACTGGTACGTCCGCGGGCCCTTCATGCTCGAGGGTGTTCTCACCGGCCTCGCGGGATCGCTCGCCGCGGTGTTCCTCCTGTTCCTCGGGCGCGAAGTCGCGGTCCCTCAGATCCTCGGCCACATCCAGGACGACCCGGACGTGCGGGCGATGGCGTTCACGTGGACCGCCACGATCCTCGTCGCCGGCGGTCTCGCCATCGGAGCTCTCGGCTCCGGGCTGACGCTGCGCCGCTTCCTGCGCGTCTGACGTTCTAGGGTTCCGGCGTGACAGCCGGCAAGCTCGAGCGCGGGCGCGAGGCCTACGCGCGCCGCGCATGGAGGGACGCGCATGCGCATCTGTCGTCCGCCGACGAGTACGCGCCGCTTCTTGCCGGCGACCTCGAGCTACTCGCAACGGCGGACTACATGCTCGGTCGGGATGACGACTACCTGAGAGTGCTCGAGCGTGCGCACCACGCCTATCTCGACGGCGGCGAGACCGCGGGTGCGTTCCGCTGTGCGTTCTGGATCGGCATCACGTTCGCAGTTCGAGGCGAGCCGGCCCAGGCCAGCGGGTGGCTCGGCCGTGCGGAGCGGCTACTCGATGACGGGAACCAGCACATGGTCGAGCGTGGCTATCTGCTCATGGCACTCGTGTTCCAGCACGAAGCCGCCGGAGACTACGTCGCAGCGGCGACCGTGGCAGGTGAGGCGGCTGCGCTCGCCGCTCAGTTCGACGAAGCGGACGGCTTCGCGCTCTCGATCTACAGCCAGGGTCAGATGCTGATCAAGGCGGGAAGTGTCCGCGAAGGGCTCGCCCTGCTCGACGAGGCGATGGTGGCCGTCACCACGCGGGAGCTCTCGCCGATAGCGACGGGGATGGTCTACTGCGGGGTGATCCTCGCCTGTCAAGAGGTGTACGAGGTGGGGCGTGCCCGAGAGTGGACGGCTGCTCTGACGCGCTGGTGCGACGGGCAGCCCGACGTGCTGGCGTTCACGGGGCGATGCCTCGTTCACCGCGCGGAGATCCTGCAGCTGAACGGCGATTGGTCGTTCGCGCTCGAAGAGGCGCAGCGGGCGAGACAGCGCTTCATCGACACGAGGAACGAAAGCCGTGTCGGACTGGCGCTGTATCGGGAGGCCGAGCTTCTCCGCCTCCTCGGAGACTTCGGGGCCGCGGAGAACGCCTACCGCGACGCGAGCCGCTACGGGTGGGACCCTCAGCCGGGTCTTGCCCAGCTCCGACTCGCGCAGGGGAGAGTCGAGGCGGCGCTCTCCGCGATCCGGCGCGTGGTCGACGAGGCCGAAGAGCATCTCGCACGAGTGGGACTGCTCGCGGCGTATGTCGAGATCATGCTCGCGGCCGGTGAGCTCGAAGCCGCACGCGACGCGTCCCTCGAGCTCGAGCAGCTGGCCGGGCGATACGAGAGCGCGATGCTCACCGGGATGGTCGCGTTCGCCCGCGGCGCAGTACTGCTCGCTGAAGACGACGCCCACGGGGCGCTGGCGGCGCTTCGTCGCGCCGCCGAGACGTGGCAACAGCTGGAAGCGCCGTACGAGCTTGCGCGCACGCGCGAGCTCGTCGGGCTCGCGTGCCGAGCTCTCGACGACGGCGACGCAGCGGCGCTCGAGCTCGACGCCGCACGTGCGGCCTTCGAGCAGCTGAGAGCTCGGCCTGATCTCGAGCGTGTTCTCGCGCACCTTGCGCCCCGCTCGTCCCACGGTCTGACCGCTCGCGAGCTCGAGGTGCTTCGTCTCGTCGCTTCGGGGAGATCCAACAAGCAGATCGCGGCGGAGCTGGTCATCAGCGAGCACACGGTTGCCCGGCACGTGCAGAACATCCTCGCCAAGCTCGACGTCTCGTCGCGCACGGCCGCAGCATCTTTTGCGTTCGAGCACCAGCTCGTCTGACACGAGGGAATGGTCAGAACTGACCAGGCGGTCGTTTCGCGCAGTTGGTTGCTTCCGGCGATGAAACCGCCGGTACATCGGCCTACCGTCCTCGTGTCGAACGTGAGAGGAGAAGGAGATGACGACGGACGAGCATGTCGAGACGGTGATCATCGGCGGCGGTCAAGCGGGTCTCGCTGTCGGATACCACCTCAGGTCACGGGGGCGTGAATTCGTCATCCTCGACGGGAACGAGCGCGTTGGCGACTCGTGGCGCAGGCGCTGGCCCTCACTTCGCCTCTACTCGCCGGCTAGCTTCGACGGGCTTCCGGGCATGGCGTTTCCCGGCCCGGCCCACTCGTATCCCACCGGTCTCGAGATGGCGGAGTACCTCGAGTCCTATGCGAAGCGGTTCGACCTGCCCGTCCGATCCGGGATCACCGTGGACCAGCTCGACAGGAACGGAGCCGGGTACGTCGTGACCGCCGGCGATCTTCGGCTCGGCGCGGACAACGTGGTCGTCGCGACGGGTGTGTTCCAGCACGAGCACCCGATCGTGCCCGAGTTCGCGGCCGAGCTCGATCCCGCGATTCGGCAGCTCCACTCCGCCGACTACCGCGGACCGGACCAGCTGCAGCCGGGGCCGGTGCTCGTGGTAGGCGCAGCGCACTCGGGAGGCGACATCGCGTTCGAGCTCGCGCGAGCGGGGTATCCGACGGTTCTCTCCGGAAGGGATACGGGCCAGATCCCAGTACCCCTCGAGAGCCTGCGGATGCGTGTGGCGTGGCCCGTGCTGCGCTTCCTGTGGACGCGCGTTCTGACCGTCGACACACCACCCGGCCGTAAGGTGAAGCACGAGGTTCGCTGGGGCGGGGGGCCGCTCATCAGGGTGAAGCGCGCCGACCTCGAAGCCGCCGGTGTGGAGCGTGTTCTCGACCGAACGGTGGGGGTCGAGAACGGGATGCCAGTGTTGGCCGACGGTCGGGTCGTCGACGTTGCGAACGTCGTCTGGTGCACGGGCTTCCGCAACGAGTGGGGCTGGATCAGGTTCCCGGTGCCGCGAGAGGACGACGGGTATCCGGAGCAGAAGCGCGGTGCTGTTTCGTCAGTGCCGGGCTTGTACTTCGCGGGGATGCCCTTTCTGCACTCGTTCAGTTCCATGCTCGTCCTCGGCGCGGGCCGTGACGGCAAGCGCGTCGCGAAGCACATCGCCGGACGGGCTGCCGCGTGATAGGGCCCGGCATGACGCATCCGCCCGGCGAGGAGGTCCTGGTCTGGAACGGCGCGCTCTCGACGACTCGCCTCCGGCTACCGTGCCCCGATGCGTCAGCGCAGGCAACCACGGGGCAGGCAGAAGAGACCGAGCCGGTCGCAGCGAGCGACGCGCTCGAGCCCGGCGCACGCCGTGCGCCGGGCGGAGCGGGGCGTCAGCGTGGCGCTCCCGTCGCGTCAGATGCCTCCGGATCGCGTCGTAGCGCACCTCGGACCGACCAACTCGGGTAAGACGCACGCCGCGCTGCAGGAGCTCGCCGAGAAGCGGTCCGGCGTCTATGCGGGGCCGCTGCGGATGCTCGCGCAGGAGGCGCACCGTCGACTGGGGGAGTGGATCGGCGCCGAGCACGTCGGGCTCGTCACCGGCGAGGAGCGGATCAACGACGGCGCACCGGTCGTCTGCTCAACCGTCGAGATGGCGCCACAGCGCGGCGAGTTGCTCGTGCTCGACGAGGTGCAGTGGGCCGACGACACGGAGCGCGGATCGGCGTGGACGCGGCTGCTCCTGGCCGGCGAGTACCGCGAGATTCTCCTCCTCGGCGCGCTCGACGCCCTCCCGCTCGTCGACCGCGCGTTTCCCGGGCACGAGCTCAAGATCTTCGAGCGCAAGCTGCCGCTCGAGTTCGTCGGGGCGCGCACTCTCCGCTCGCTGACGACCGGCACGGTCGTCGTCGCCTTCAGCCGGCGCGCAGTGCTCGCCCTGGCGGGAGAGGTGAACCGGCTGCATCCGGGGCGGGTCGCCGTCCTCTACGGAGCGATGCCGCTGTCCTCGCGGCGCGAGGAGATCGACCGCTTCCTGTCGGGCGCGGCCGACGTCTGCGTCGCGACCGACGTCCTGGGGCACGGCGTGAACCTCCCCTGCGAGACGCTCCTGTTCGCGGAGACGACGAAGTTCGACGGCGAGGAGCGCCGTGACCTCCTGCCGTGGGAGCTGGCGCAGATCGCGGGCAGGGCCGGTCGCTTCGGCCTCGTGGAGCGTGGCCACGTCGGAGTGCTCGCCGGCATCAGCTGGGGATCGGCGGACCCCGAGCTCGTCGAGAACGCGCTGGAGCCCCGCGTTCACCTTCCCGGCGGGCATCTCGGCTACCGCGCCGTGGACGAGGCTCGCATCCGGCCGCAGCTCTCGGACCTGGGCGTGGAGGACCCGCTTCAGCTCGACGCGGCTCTGGTCGCCTGGCACCGTGTGGCGCTCAGGGAGTGGGCGTTCGAGAGCTGGCTCGCCGTCGAGTCCTTGCAGCCGCTGCGGCTTCGCCTCCAGGCCGTTCAGCGGCGAATCGCCGACCGCGGCCGGCGGCTCTCGCTCGCCGACACCTGGAAGCTTGTCAACGCTCCGGTTGACGAGGACAACCTCGAGCTCCTCGCGACGCTCGCCCTCGCGATCGCCGGCGACCGGATCGCGCGGCCGCAGCTCAGCTTCCTCCTCGACACCGCCCGGCTCCGCGACGCGCGGCTCGAGGACGCCGAGCAGGCGGGACGCGAGGCGAGCATCCTGCGCTGGTTCGCGCTTCAGTATCCCGGTGTCGGAGGCGTGACGATCGAGAGGGCGGCCGCGCTCGAGGAGGCCGCCGCGCAACGCGTCGTCGCTCGCCTGCGAGTCGAGGTCGAGTCGCCGACCATCGGGCGCTGCCGCTCGTGCGGGCGCTCGTGTGCTCCGTGGTTCCCGCTCTGCGACCGGTGCGCGGGGATCGCGGCCCGCGCGTGATATGAACTCGCGGTGACCGCCGACGAGCTCCGTGCCATTCCGCTGTTCGAGGGGGCGAGCGAAGCGACCCTCCAACGCCTTGCGACGGGGTGCGGTGAGCTCGTCTCGAGCGCCGGCCAGATCGTCGCGATGGAGGGAGACGTCGGGTCGGGGATGTTCGTCATCCTCGAGGGAACGGCGACGGTCGAGTGGCGCGGCGGCGAGGTCGACCTTCCCGCCGGGACCTTCTTCGGCGAGCTCACGCTGCTTGCCCCCGGCGGCAGGCGGAACGCGCGCGTTCGCGCGGCGACGGAGATGCGGTCTCTTGCGATCCCCCGCGACGTCGCGCTTGAGGTGATCGAGTCGGAGCCGACGGTCACGCTCGCGATGCTCCGCGAGGTCGCGCGCCGCTTCGCGTCCGCACTGCCCGACGACT
>DASTWH010000263.1:0-8225 GCA_035758735.1 Gaiellaceae bacterium | reverse complement strand
GGGAACACCCAGTTCGCGCAGGCGGTCAGCCCAGTATTGCAGGCTCTCGTCGCGGGCGACGCGGAAGCCCGTCCGCACAATCCCGCGCGTGCCGCGCCGCTCGCGCACGGCCGGCCAGTCGAAGAACGTGATATCCGTGCCGGGCGATCCCCGCCCGTCGGCGTAGAACAGGTGGTAAGACGACACGTCGTCCTGGTTCACCGTCTTCTTCACGAGCCGCAGGCCGAGGACCTGCGTGTAGTACTCGACATTCTGCGGCGCGTCGCCGGTGATACAGGTCACGTGATGGATCCCGTCCAGCCTCATGCGTCCAGCGTAACGGCTGACAGTTAGGCTCCCGCGAGTGAAGATCGGGATCGTCGTCCCGTTCTCGTGGTCGTTCTGGGGTGCTGTCGTCGAACATGCGGAGCTGCAGGCGGCAGCGCTCGAGGAGCTCGGCCACGACGTACGCCTGGTGATGGGCAACGACCCACCGGGTCAATTCACGCGGGTCCTGCACCCTCGCGTCGGCCGTCATGGCAACCCGCCGGACAACGTCATCCCCGTCGGGCGGTCGGTCATCGTGCCGGCGAACGGCTCGCTTCCGAACATCGTCCTCTCGCCGCGCTCGTACTTCCGGATCGTGCGGGCCCTCGAGCGTGAGCGGTTCGACGTGCTCCACTTGCACGAACCGATGACGCCGACGATCTGCCTGACCGCGCTCATCCGGGCCCGCTGCCCGATCGTCGCGACGTTCCACGCGTCGGGTGACCTCGGCTGGATGAAGTACGGCGGACCGCTCTGGGGGTTCCTGATCGAGCGCGTCGACCATCGGATCGCTGTCTCCGAACGCGCGAAGGAGTCCCAGAACGCGTGGCTGCCGGGCGAGTACGAGGTGATTTCGAACGGCGTTCTCCTCCCGCCCGAAGCCAGAGCGGGTGAACGCGAGCACCGGGTCGTCTTCGCGGGCCGGCACGAGCCGCGAAAGGGCCTGCAGGTCCTGCTTCGCGCATGGCCCGAGATCCACTCGCGCACCGGGCTCCGGCTGACCGTCGCAGGCGCGGATCCGCTGGCGGTCAGGCTGCTCCTCGCACGACTCCGCGTCGCCGACGACGGGATCGACGTCGTCGGCTTCCTGTCCCAGGACGAGCTCACCCACACGCTCCTGAGCGCGAAGGCGCTCATCGCGCCGTCGATCGGGCAGGAGAGTTTCGGGATGGTGCTCACGCGCGCGTTCGCGTGCGCGCTGCCCGCGGTCGCGTCCGACATCCCCGGCTACCGCGAAGTGCTCGCGCCGGAGGCCGCCGTCGCGGTCGCGCCCAACGATCCGAGCGCGCTCGCGGACGCCGTGTCGGGAATCATCGACGACGAGCCGCGACGCGAGCGGATGGGCGAGGCCGCGCGGGCGCTGGCGCTGGAGCACTACGCGTGGCCGACGATCGCGAGGAGGCTCGAGCGGATCTACGCCGACGTGACGGGACTCGCCGCGGGTGAGGCGCGGGCGGCATGAAGCGCTTCGCGCGTCTCTGGCGTTCAGGCTGGGTGCAGCTGCTCCTCGCTGTGGTCGCACTCTTCCTCGCATTCGCAGGCATCTACTGGCGTGGGCCCGAGTGGGGCGCGGTTCTGGAGGCGTTCCAACTCGTGATCTGGAGCTGGATCGTCCTCGCGTTTCTCCTGAACGTCGTCTCGACGATCTTCCGAGCGCTCTCGTGGCGGCTCACCGTCGGGCAGGCGCTGCCGCCCGAGCACCAGCCGAAGGTCATCCACGTCTTCTCGTCGTTCGGTGTCGGGCTGCTCGCGAATGCGGTCGTCCCGGGACGGCTGGGCGAGCTTGCACGCGTCGCGACCCTCCGCCGACACCTCCCTGACGCCCCGCCCGGTACGAGCGCGACGCTCGTGGGCACCGTGTTCGCCCACCGGCTCTTCGACCTCGTGCCGGCCTCGATCCTCGTGGTCTGGGTGCTCCTCACCGCGGAGGTCCCGCACTGGGCGGTCGTCTCGTTCGTCATCGCCGCGTTCGTCGGGTTCGCGCTCTTCACCGTCGCCTGGCTCGGCGCGAAGCGACATCAGCAGTCCGTGATGAGCGAGAGCATGAGCTCGATTCGCCAGCTGTTCGGCATGGGGCGGCAGGGGCTCGCCGTGCTCAAGGAGCCCGTTCCCCTTGCAGGCGCCGTGCTCCTCCAGTGCCTCGGCTGGCTCATGCAGCTCCTCGCCGTGTACGCCACGATGCAGGCGTTCGACATCCACGCCCCGCTCTCGGCGGCGGGGCTCGTGCTGGTTCTGATGAACGTCGCGACGATCGTCCCTCTCTGGCCGGGCAACGTCGGCCTCGTGCAGGCGGCCGTCGCGCTCCCGCTCCGCAACTACGGGGTGCCCTACGCGACCGGCTTCGCCTTCGGCCTCGCGCTCCAGGCCATCGAGATGGCGTGCGGCATCGGGCTGGGCCTGCTGGCCATCGCGCGCGAGGGGATCTCGTTCGCGATGCTGCGTCGCATGGATGACGACGAGGACTCGTCCGAGGACGCCGTCGCCGAGGTCCGCGAGATGGTCGAGGACCTCGACGAGGCGGGCGAGAGCGAGTCCGAGGCAGCCCGTGAGGGCGCTGCTGTGTCCCGCTAGCCTCAAGGGCGTCCTCTCGGCCGGGGACGCGGCCGCCGCGCTCGCAGCGGGTATGCGGGCGTCCGGCGCGGACGCCATCGAGCTTCCGATCGCCGACGGGGGAGAGGGCACGGCCGACGCGCTCCATGCGGCGCTCGGCGGGGAGTGGCGCGACGCGGTCGTCGCAGACCCGCTCGGACGGGCCGTGCCGGCGCGGTGGCTTCGGCTTCCCGACGAGCGGGCCGTCCTCGACGCCGCGGCAGCGGTCGGCTTGCCGCTGCTGGCTCCCGCCGAGCGGAATCCGCTCGTCGCCTCGAGCCGCGGTCTCGGCGAGCTCGTGCTCGCCGCACTGGGTGACGGTGCCGGGGCTCTCGTTATCGGTCTCGGCGGGAGCGCGACGGTCGACGGCGGAGTCGGCGTGCGCGAGGTGCTGCGCGAGTTGCCGGTCCCGACGACGGTCCTCTACGACGTCCGTACGACACTCGGCGATGCCGCTCGACTCTTCGGCCCGCAGAAGGGGGCGTCGGCGAGCGACGTCGCGATCCTCGAGAGGCGACTTCGGGAGATGACGGAGCTCGAGCCCTACGCCGACCTCGCCGGATCCGGCGCCGCGGGAGGCCTCGGCGCCGCGTTCGCCGCGCTGGGAGCCGACCTCGTTCCCGGCGCGGAGACGGTTCTCGACCTGATCGGCTTCGACGAGCACGTGAACGGCTGCGACCTCGTCGTGACGGGTGAAGGGCAGGTCGACCGGACGACCGCCGAGGGGAAGGCGCCCGCCGTCGTGGCCGCGCGCGCCGCAACCGCGGGTGTTCGCTGCGTCGTCTTCGGCGGTCGCGTGGTCGACGCTCTCGAAGGCGTCGAGACGGTCAGTCTGTCGGGAGACCGCACGCGTGCGCGCGAGGACCTCGCGGACCTCGGTCGGCGGCTGGTTTCCTAACGAGACTCGGCGAGGGCGAGACGGTCCGCCATTGCCTCGAGCATCTTCCAGGCGACCTGCGGCCGCGCCTCGACGAACGGCCGGAACACGAACACCGGTAGCCCGAAGGCCGTCACGTCGCTGACTGCCGTCACGGTCGCCGTGCGCGGGCGACGGTCGATGAGTGCGATCTCGCCGAACGCCGAGCCTGGCCCCATCTTCGAGACGGGCTCGCCGTGGACCTCGACCGAGAGCTCACCGCTCTCGACGACGAAGAACATGAGACCGCCCTCGCCTTCGAGGGCGATCTTGTCCCCCGGCGAGAAGCGACGCTCGTTGAACTCGTCGGCGAGGCTCTCGAGATCCCGCTCGTCGAGGTCGGAGAACAGGCGGACGTTGCGCAGGAGCGCTGGAGTCGGCTTCGACATGGGGCGATTCATACACCACCGGGACACCTCGTGTCACGTCGTCGGTTCGCCCGGGGCGAGCTCCTCGATCCTGAGCTCGGCGCTCTGGAGCCGCTCGACGCAGGTCTTGTAGACCGCCTCGCCCCGTCGGAAGAGCTCGATCGCCTCGTCGACGGGCACGTCGCCGCGCTCGAGCCGTGTGACGATCTCCTCGAGCTCGCGCTGGAGCTCCTCGAACGTCGCCTGACTCTCACTCACCCGCTGACCTCCTCGACCCGGACACGGAGCGAACCGGCCGCGAGTTGCACGTCGAGCCGGTCGCCGGCACTCACCGCCGTGGCGTCCCGCACCGCCTCGGCGCCGGAGCGGACGATCGCGTACCCGCGGGCGAGCGTCGCGAGCGGCGACAGGGTGTGCAGCCGCGCTCCCGCGTGGTCGAGAGCGGCTCGACGTCGCTCCAGCAGGAGACGCGGGGCAACGCGAAGGCGCTCTCCCTGGCGCTCCAGGCGGCCCCGAGAGCGCTCGAGGTGTGCTCGCACGCCTGAAGCGAGCCGGCGGCGCGTGGCGGCGAGCGCGGACTCGAGCTCGACGACGCTCGGGACGACCAGTGCGGCCGCAGCCGTCGGTGTCGCCGCCCGGACGTCGGCCGCGAGGTCGCAGAGCGGCGTGTCCTGCTCGTGGCCGACCGCCGAGACGACCGGCACGTCGGCCGTCGCCACCGCCCGGACGACCGCCTCGTCGCTGAAGGGCAGGAGATCCTCGAAGCTGCCGCCTCCGCGCGCGAGCACCACGACGTCGACCTCGGGATGCGCCGTCAGTGCGCCGAGGGCCGAGACGATCGCCGCGGCAGCTCCCCTCCCCTGAACCCTCGTCTCGCAGACGACGACCTTCGTCGCGGGGAAGCGGGCGGCGATCGTCGAGACGAGATCGCCTCGAGCTGCCGCGTCGGCTCCGGTGAGGATCCCGACTGCTCGGGGGACGCGCGGGAGGCGACGTTTGCGCTCCAGGGCGAAGATGCCCTCGGCCGCGAGCTTGCGCTTCAGCTCCTCGAGAGCCTGCAGGTGGCCGCCGACGCCGAGCCGCTCGATCGTGGTTGCCCGAAACGCGAGCACGGCCTTCTGCTCGAAGAGCTCGGCCCGGCCCGCGACGTGGACGGTCTCGCCCTCGTCGAGGGCGAGGTCGAGGCGATCGAACGTGCGCCGCGCGATCGTCACCGCCAGGGTCGCCGCCGTCTTCGGGTCCTTCAGTGTGAGAAAGACGTTGGCCCACGCCGGGTTGCGGCGGAGCTCGGTGACCTCGCCCTCGATCCAGACGTTCGGGAGTCGCCCGAGGTGCAAGCCGATGCCGCGGTTGAAGGCCGATACCGTGAAGACCTTGCGGTCACCGTAGAGCAGGTGCTCGACCTTCGGCACGCGCCCAGCGTATAGCCGTGGCGCTAGAGCAGGATCTCGGTGGCCGTCACCGGGTCGCAGCCCCGTGTGAGCAGCTGGACGGCGTCGTGGAGATCGACCTCGCTCGCGGCGATGCGCTCCGCGAGGTGGACGGGATACCCGGCCTCGAGGAGGATGTGCAGCCGCCAGCTCTCGACCTTCGCTGGCTCGTTCTCGTGCCAGAGCGGAGTCTCGGTCGTCTCTGCCATGCGCGCGTGATTCGCCATCGCGCTGGCCATCCCTTCAGGCTCGTTCAGGCTCTCCGCTCGGCCTCGTACTGCCGCGTGAGCTGGACGAGCCGGTCGTCGAGCCGCTGTGAGGCGCTCACGATCGCCTGCTGGAGCTCGGCGGCGATGAGTCCGTCGGCTCGTCGCAGGAACGACTCGGCGATGCGGTCGAGCTCCTCCCTGAGCCGGTCCGCCGCCTCCTCGCGGATCGCGCGCATCCGGTTCTCGAACTCGACAGCGCCGGCCTCGCTGCGCGCGTCGATCTCACGGGCAGTCGCGCGCTCGAGGTGCTCGACCTGACGGCGTTCGAGCTCCGCGAACGCGAGCTCGATGCGCGTCCGCGCTTCGCTTTCCGCCCGGTCGACCTGCTCCGTGACCGAGTGCTCGTGCTGGCGGAGCCGCTCGTTCAGCTCGTCGATGGTGCGACGCCGGTCGTCGGCCTGCAGCTGGAGCTCTTCGAGTGCCCGCGCGAGGGACTCGCGCGCGCTCGACTCGAGCTCTTCGCGCAGCCGGATGGAGGCGACGCGGTGCTCGTCGATGGTCGCGTCGAGCTCGTCCGCCTCCGCGGCGACCTTCGTCTCGACGTCGGCGATGCGCTGACGCATGCGCTGTTCGAGCGTCGCGACCGAGCCCTGCAGCGCGTTCTGGGCGCGTTCCAGGTCGGACTCCCAGGCACGGAGGCGCTCCTCCACACGCTGCTCGACGGACGCGACGAGCTCGGCCATGCGCTCCGACAGCTCGCGCTCGCGGACAGCGAGCTCGCCCCGCCGCTCATCCGAGAGGCGACGCTCTTCCGCGACGTACGACGAGAGCGAGTCGGCCTGGGCGCGGGCGATGGTCACGCGAAGCTGCTCGGACTGGGTCGCCGCCTCCTCCTCGGCCGCCGCCCGGACGGCCCGACGGGCCTCCGTCATGAGCTGCTCGGTGCGAATCGCGCGGCTGCGCAGGCGCCTCAACGAGAGCGCCAGGACCCCGCACAGGATGACTGCCGCGACGAGCGCGCCAAGGAGGGTCCAGGCGACCGTGGACACGCAGCCACTCTAGAGTCGGAATGCGACCATGGCCGCCGCGAGCACCACGGACCCGGCGGCGAGCAGGCGCAGCCCGCGTTCCTCGGCTGCGATGAGCGACTCGGCGTCGATCTCCGTCTCCGATCCGTCGCGCAGCTCGAGCCGCCCCTCGACGCTCGAGACGCGACGGCGCACGAACCGCACGTGGTTCGAGAGCGACCGCTGTGCGAGCGACAGCAGGACTGCGAAGGCAGCCGCGAGGAAGGCGGCCGCATCGAGGTTCCCGGCCACCGCGGCGTAGCCGCAGACGACCGGGAAGCCACCCCAGGCGAGCCCGAACCAGAGATCGGAATGGAAGCTCCCACCGAGGAGCTCGAGGTTGTACGCGAGGACGAGGAAGAGCCCGACGGGGACGAGCGCCACGAGCCACGGCTCGAACGTGATCGCGCCCACGAGCCCGATCACGCACGCGGCGGCGATCGACGTCGCGGCGAGGCCGACGAGCACCGTGCTCGGGATCCCGGTTCGAAGCGGGCGTCCCCGCAACTCGTCCAGCGCATGCGCACCGATGCCGACCGCCAGCCCGAACGCCAGGACCGCCGCTCCGAGCCGTCCCCACGCGACGACGGGCGCGAGGCAGCCGCCGATCACGACGTACGAGAGGTGCCAGGCGGTGTACGGCGGGTGGAGCAACGTCACGTAGTCGCGCCAGCTCCCGCCCTCGAGCGCGTACCAAGCGGGGCGCGCCGACGGCGTGCTCACGTCCTGCGCCCCCAGATCACCACGCCGCCTCCGAGGCTCATCCTCCGTAGCGCCACGTCGTCGATTCGGGCCGCGTCCCAGAGCTCGAGCTGGCGCTCCTCCGGATATGCGTCCCAGTACGAGCGAATCGAGCCGCCGAGGAAGTCGCCGACCTCCTTCCAGCCGTTCTGGAGCACGCGTCCCGCGAGCGGCAGGCCGGCCCGGACGTACAGCTCCCACGCGGGGCGCACGAACCCGCTCGGCACGCCGAACTCGAGCGACGCGACGGTCCCTCCCGGCCGGACGACGCGGGCGAGCTCGCGGAGCGTCGCTCCCGGATCGTCGACGTAGCGCAGGAGGTAGGTGACGGTGAGGTGGTCGAACGAGCCGTCAGGGAACGAGAGCGCCTCGGCCGACGACTCCACGAGCTCGACACGCGGGCCGAAGCGCTCGCGCGCGCGGGCGAGCATCTCGGCGCTCTGATCGACCCCCGTGACCTCGAATCCACGCTGCAGGAGCTCGGCGGCGACGAGGCCGGTTCCCGTCGCGACGTCGAGGACGTGCCCACCGTCCCGCGGCAGCCGCTCGACGAGGAAGCGGCGCCAGCGGGGGTCCTGACCGAACGAGAGCGTCGCGCCCACGCGGTCGTACGACGGGCCGAGCGGTGCGAACAGCTCTCTGGCGTCGACCGACGGCATGCCGCCTATTGTGGCGACATGCCCCTGCAGGACGCGCTCGATCGGGCGGCACAGCATGCGCTCGCCGCGGCAGAGGACGGTTCGGAGGTCTCCGGCGTCCTCGCGACCGAGGCGGAGCCTGGCCGGCGCGTGTACGTCTGCTCCGTCGACGGCGCCGACGCGCGGCGGGCATGGCTCGCCGTCCGCGAGGACGGCTCGGTGGTTGTGAGTCGCCCCGAG
>DASTWH010000193.1:0-3315 GCA_035758735.1 Gaiellaceae bacterium | reverse complement strand
ACCCGCGGGATCGAGGATCTCGACCTGCGCGTGGAGGAGGGTGAGGTATTCGGCTACCTCGGTCCGAACGGCGCCGGGAAGACGACGACCATACGCCTCCTGCTCGACCTCATCAGGCCGACGCGCGGCTCCGCCTCTATCGCCGGGCATGACACGCGATCCGAGAGCGTCGACGTTCGGCGACTGATCGGGTACCTCCCGGGCGAGCTGAAGCTTCCCGCTCGCGTGACCGCGCTCCACTACCTCTCGTATCTCGGCAACCTGCGCGGACGCCCTGGCTTGCGCGTCGTCCATGAGCTGGCCGCTCGGCTCGAGCTCGATCTCGAGCGCAGGCTGGGCGACCTGTCCAAGGGGAACAAGCAGAAGGTCGGCGTCATCGCAGCGTTCATGCACGACCCGCTGGTGCTCATTCTCGACGAGCCCACTTCAGGGCTCGATCCTCTCCGTCAGCAGGACATCCTCGACCTCGTCAGAGAGCGCGCCTCGATGGGCCGGACCGTCTTTCTCTCGTCGCACGAGCTCGACCAGGTCGAGCATGTCGCCGACCGCGTCGCGATCGTGCGCGAGGGTCGTCTGGTCGACGTCGAGACGATCGCGGGCCTTAGGGAGCGCTCTCTACGCCGTGTCGAAGTGCGCCTCGCCGGACAGCCGACCGGCTGGGAGAACGTCCGTAGCCTTCCCGGCGTCCGGGACGTCTCCCTCGACGACGGCGTTCTCAGGCTGACGGTCGAGGGGCCCATGGACGCGGTCGTCAAGGAGCTCGCGCAGCTCCCGATCCAGACGCTCACGAGCGAACCGCCCGAGCTCGAGGAGATCTTCCTCTCGTACTACGGGAGTGGCCATGCGGACTGACGTACTTCGCGAGTCGCTCCGGGAGCGCAGCCGCTCGATCGTCTGGTGGACGCTCGGGCTCGTGCTGCTGATCGGCGTGAACGTCGCGTTCTATCCCTCGGTTCGCGACGACGAGGCGCTCAGCGACTACGCGAAGGATCTACCAGAGTCCCTGCGAGCGCTCTTCGCAGGGGGCGAGCTCGACCTCGCGAGCCCGGTCGGGTACCTGAACAGTCAGGTCTTCGCGCTCACGGCGCCGCTCGTCCTGTTCATCTTCGCGATCGGAGCCGGCTCAGGCGCTGTCGCCGGCGAGGAGGAGAAGGGAACGCTCGACCTGCTCCTCGCCCATCCGATCCGGCGGCGCGACTACGTCGTGCAGCGATTCCTCGCCCTCGCGGCTCTCGTCGCGGTACTCGGCGCTGTCGTGCTCGCGGCTGTGGCGCTCGGCTCGGCTGCCGTGGGTCTCGACATCGGGTTCGGCCGACTCGTCGCCGCGACGGTGAGCGTGACCCTACTCGCGCTCTTCGTCGGGTCACTCGCGCTCGCGATCGGCGCCGTCGTCCCTGGTCGCGCGCGCGCGATCGCGATCGCGGCCGGCGTGGCCGTCATGGCCTGGCTTCTCGACGGGCTTGGGCAGGCCGTCGACGTTCTCGAACCGTGGCGACCCCTCTCGCCGTACTACCAGGCTCTGGGTCAGAATCCACTGCGAAACGGCGCTCCATGGAACGGCTGGGCGATTCTCGCGCTGGCCATCGTCTCGTCGGCCGTCATCGGAGCGATTGGGCTCGAGCGGCGAGACCTGCGCCAGTAGCCGGACTCTCAGTAGTTCGCTGCCACGGGGCTGCGGCTCTCCCGGATGCGCGTGCTCGTGTCGCGAGGGACGCTTGATCCGAAGGAAGACGCAGGAGGTGTGCCATGAAGGAGTGGCTTCAGAGTCAGGGCGGGGACGGAGAGCTCTGGGTGGCGGTGTGGGTTGTCGCCGTCGTTGCTTCGAGCCTCCTCGTCGCGATGTACGAGAACCACATCAAGCACTAGCGCAATACATGGAGGAAGTGACGACATGACCATCTTCTTGGCGACGATCACCATCGTCCTCGCAGCGGCAGCGGTCGTGTTGCTGGCGCGGAAGAATTGGTGACAGCCAGCACAGGATGCGGGCGGTCGGGTGCGCTTCAGCGCCACTGCGGATCCGACTCTGGCTAGCGTCGGAGTTCGGGCGCAGCGTGGGTATGGCGGCTGACGGGCGCCGAGCAGACGCCGGTCAGACAGTCAGCAAGAATTCCTCAACCGCCGCCGCGAAGCCGTCGATGTCCGCATCAGCCAGTGGAAGCGAAAGCGCGATGAAGCCGCGGCGTCCGTACGAGAAGCCGCGCTCGAGCATGTGCAGGTGCAGGAGAGCGCGCAACTCCATCGCCTCGGGGACGTCGCTCTCGTTTCGCACTGGACCGGGGGTGAAGTGCAGCCCGACAAGTGACCCGTAACCGGTCGCACAGAAGGCAAGCGCGCGCTCTGTGGAGAAGGCGTTCAGACGATCGCGCAGCCGATCCCCGAGGTCGTTCAGCCGCGTGATCTCCGCTTCCGCGAGGACCTGCGTCAGGCCCGCGGCTCCCGCCGCCATCGTGAGCACGTCGTTGTTGAAGGTCCCTCCGTGCTGCAGGGCGTCGGCCCGGGAGGGATCGAAGCGGTTCATCAGGTCGGCGCGTCCGCCGAAGGCGCCGAAGGAGAGACCGCCGCCGACGAACTTCGCAAGGGTCGTCAGGTCCGGGTTGATCCCGAGTAGCTGCTGGAGGCCGCCGGACGAGAAACGTGCGGTCATCACCTCGTCGAACACGAGCAGCACGTCGTGCGCCAAAGTCTCGTCGCGCAGGGTTCGAAGGAATGCCGGATCACCGGGGATGACTCCCGCGGCCCCCTGCAAGGGCTCGACGATCACGGCCGCCAGTTCGGGAGCGTGCTCCTCGATGAGTCGCACGACGTCGCCAGCGTCGTTGTACTCGCCCACCACCCACGTAAATGGCGGATTGAGAGCCGAGACGCCGTGGGCGAAGAGCAAGATGCCACCGTGGTAGGCACCAGCGAAGACGAGGACGCCGGACCGTCCCGTGACCGCCCGGCAGAGTGAGAGCGCAAGCAGGTTCGCCTCCGTGCCCGAGTTGCAGAAGCGCACGAGCTCGATCGAGTGAAAGCGCGTGCAGATCGCCTCGGCGAGCACGACGTCGTACCGGTTCGGGGCTCCGAGCACGAGTCCGTCGTCGAGCGCGCCGCGGATCGCGTCCGCGATGACGGCATTGGAGTGACCGAACAGGCCCGCGGTGTACTCGCCGAGGAAGTCGACGTACTCGTGGCCGTCGGCGTCGATCACGCTCGCGCCTTCGCCGCGGACGATCGTCAAGGGGAAGGGCGGCTGGTGGATGGTGGTACGCGTGTTGCCGCCCGGCATGAAGCGTGCTCGCTCCTCATGCAATCGACGCGATTCGCGATTCG
>DASTWH010000156.1:0-4245 GCA_035758735.1 Gaiellaceae bacterium | reverse complement strand
GGGAACAGATAGGTGACGATCCGGTTGACGGTCTGATCGTCCACACGGCCGGCTTCGACGAAGACGCGAAAGTCTTTCGGATCATTGACGTCTGGGAGTCACAAGAGCAGGCCGACCGCTTCATCCAAGAACGCATCAAGCCGGTGATGGAACAGGGCGTCGAAGCACTCCCGAATCAATCGAACACCTCCATGCCCACGCGCGAGACGATCTACGAGCTTCACGACGTCAGAGTGTCGAGCGCACTGGCTTCTCCGCGATCTTCCGAGTAGCAGTTGGAGCGAGCCGCCGCGAGGGCCGGCTCGCGGCGAAGACAGGCGACCTCAGCCGGTCGATGTGGCCGCGACGATCGACTGAACCAATCACGCTCAGGCTGTCACCGGTTCTTGATCCACCGCATCGACCTTGACGGTCGAACGAATCGGCACGTCGAGCGCGCCGGCGACGATGCACTGCTCCTCCGCGAGCGTGGCAATCAACTCCGCGTCGTGCTCACGACCAGTGTCCGTCTCGATCAGGACGTCGAGCTCGATGGCGACGAAGTGCAGGAGCCCGTCCTTGCTCTGAACGTACCCGGTGGCGTCGGTGCGGAACGCGTGGATCGGAACGTCCCTCCGCTTCGCGACCGCGCGAGCAGTCAGCTCGAAGCAAGCAGCGAGCGAGCCGATGAGCAACTCCTCGGAGCTCCACACTCCGCGAATGCCATCCTTGTACTCCGGTGGCGTTGCCACCTCCAGGTCGGGCTTGAACGGTGCCTCGAGCGCGAGCCTGCCGTCACTGACCAGATGTGTCCGAACCGCATAGCGATGGGCCTTGACGAAGCTCATGAGCGCCTCCTTTCGCGTCAAATGTTGCTTCGGGGAGCGTTCGCGGGCATCGTGGCGCGGTCCGATGAGTGTGCGGTTTCCCCGCAACAGCGGTCGGGCAGCGCGCTCCGTATGCAAGGCCGTCGGTAGAAACCCGCGACGCGGATCCCAGCGTTCCACGTTGGCAGTCGTCCTTCGCGAGACGAGCATGTTCTCAGTCAGGCATGGGAGGCGTTGATGCATCGTGAAAGAACTCACGTTCTCATCGGCGGAGGCGGCGTCGCCGCGCTCGAGGCGGCGATCGCACTGGAGAAGCTGGCGGGAGACCTGGTCGAAATCGAGCTCCTCTCGCCCGCCGAGTACTTCTCCTACCGTCCGCTCGCCGTCACGCTGCCGTTCGACGCGGAGGCCCCCGTTCGCTTCGAGCTCTCCGAACTCGCACGAAGAGTCGGAGCATCCGTCACCCGCGGCGCGCTGACCGGGATCGACGCCTGGCGGCGTCAGGCGCACACGTCGACGAACCGCGACATCGACTACGACGTCCTACTCGTCGCCTGCGGTGCGCTACCGATTCCAGCAGTCAAGGGCGCCAGCACGTTCTGCGGACCTTCCGATGCCGAGCTCGTCCGCCATGTGCTCGACGAGATCGCTCGCGGAGACGTTCGCAGTGTTGCTTTCGTCGTGCCCGGCGGACCGACCTGGCCGCTTCCGGCCTACGACCTGGCGCTGCTCACCGGCTCCTACGCTTCGGCCGGTGCCGAGGTGTGGCTCGTGACGCCGGAGAAGGAGCCCCTCCAGCTCTTCGGCCCACCAGCGAGCGCCGTCGTCCGAGAGCTTCTCGCAGTCCGAGGCGTGGAGGTGCGAACGGATGTCTACGCGACGAGCTTCGCCGACGGGCTGCTCGAGCTGTCCCCCGACGAGCCGCTCCACGTCGATCGCGTCATCGCGCTTCCGCGACTCGCGGGTGCCCCGATCGACGGCATTCCACAAACGGTCGACGGATTCATCCCGGTCGACGACCATGGGCGCGTTCACGGTGTCGCGGATGTCTACGCAGCCGGCGACATCACGAGCTTTCCCGTCAAGCATGGCGGCCTGGCGACACAGCAGGCCCTCGCAGCGGCGGAGACGATCGCCGCGAGTGCCGGCGCCGACGTCGAGCCGCAGCCTTTCCGGCCGATCGTCCACGGACTCCTCCTGACCGGTTCCGAGCCTCGCTTCCTCCGCCGGGAGCTGCACGGGACCGCCGAGACCGAGCCGGTGGTCGCCAGCGAAGCGCTCTGGTGGCCACCGGCCAAGATCGCGGGCCGGCATCTCGGGCCGTTCCTCGCGGAGCTCACTGGAGGCTCCGAGCCGCACGTCGAATACCCCGACGATGCGCTCGCAGTCCGAGTGCCGCTCGAACCCGACGTGGTCGACAGGTTGCAGGTCGGGCGCGCTGCCGTTGTCGACGACCCCGCGAACGAGGAAAGCGGCGCGGTCTCCTCCATCGAGGTGTGCGAGGTCGCTCCCGAAGACACGCTGGGGGAGATCGCGGAGCAAATGCTGCACGAGGAGGTCTCCGCGGTTCTCGTCTGCGAGTACGGCAGCCTCATCGGAGTGCTGACGACGAAGGATCTGATCGCCGCCTTCGCAGCCCGGGCACATCCGAGCGAAGCGAGGGCGCGCCAGTGGATGACTGCCGAGCCGGTCACCCTCGATGCGGAGGCGGGTCGCGGGGGTGCAGCCCGACTGATGCGCACGTACGGGATCCACCACCTTCCCGTCGTGGAGCACGGCGATCGACCCGTGGGAGTGCTGCACCTCGACGAAGAGACGCCGGCGGTCATGGCGATCGGACTCGGCTTCTAGGCGCGTCCGTGCCAAGACCGTGGCCGATCCCGTAGTCCGCCGGTCGCGGGGCCTGCAACGACGCGATCGTCATAGGATCGACGACGTGAGTCGGATGTCGGCTGCCGAGATCGAATCGCTCGACCGCTACTGGCGAGCCGCCAACTACCTCTGCGTCGGTCAGATCTACCTGCTCGACAACCCGTTGCTCCGAGAGCCTCTCCAGCCGGAGCACGTGAAGCCGCGCCTCCTCGGACACTTCGGCACGACTCCCGGCCTCAACCTCATATACGCACATCTGAATCGAGCGATCCGTGCGCGGGCACTCGAGGCGATCTTCGTGACGGGCCCGGGTCATGGCGGGCCTGCGAACGTCGCCCAGGCGTACCTCGAAGGAACGTACAGCGAGCTCTATCCCGAGATCGGCCGGGATGCGGAGGGCTTGAGAAGACTGTTCCGTCAGTTCTCGTTTCCGGGCGGCATTCCGAGTCACGCCGCTCCCGAGACGCCGGGCTCCATCCATGAGGGCGGTGAGCTCGGCTACGCGCTCGCCCATGCATTCGGGGCGGCGTTCGACAACCCGGGCCTGCTCGTCGCGTGCGTCGTCGGTGACGGGGAGGCCGAGACCGGACCGCTGGCCGCGAGCTGGCACTCGAACAAGTTCCTCAATGCCGCGGTGGACGGAGCGGTTCTCCCCATCCTCCATCTCAACGGCTACAAGATCGCGAACCCGACCGTTCTCGCAAGGATCCCCGAAGAGGAACTGCTTGCTCTCTTCCACGGCTACGGCTGGGATCCCGTGCTCGTGTCGGGCGGATTCGACGGGGAGGACTCACGTCCCGTCCACGAGCGGTTCGCCGCCGCGCTGGACGAGAGCCTGGACGCGATCGACTGGATCCAGAGGTCCGCGCGAAACGGCTCGTCCCCGTCTGCACGCTGGCCGATGCTGATCCTCCGCACGCCGAAAGGCTGGACATGCCCGCGTGAGGTCGACGGCGTCCCGGTCGAGGGAACGTGGCGCTCGCACCAGGTTCCGATTGCAGAGGTGCGCGAGAACTCGAAGCATCTCGACCTGCTCGCCGAGTGGATGGGCAGCTACCGACCGGGGGAGCTGTTCGACGAGAACGGCGCGCTCATGCCCGATCTCGCCGCCCTGCCGCCCGAAGGCGCTGCGCGGATGAGCGCGAGCCCACATGCCAACGGCGGCGAACTGCTCCGCGATCTCGTGTTGCCCGACTTCCGCGACTACGCCGTCGACGTTTCTTCGCCGGCAACGACGTCGGCCGCACCCATGCGAGTTCTCGGCAGCTTCCTGCGCGACGTCGTGCGCGAGAACCGCGACAACTTCAGGATCTTTGGCCCCGACGAGACGGAATCGAACCGCCTCGGAGACGTGTTCCAGGTCACGTCGAGGGCGTGGTCGGCGGAGACGCTCCCGACCGACCAAGGTCTCGCTCCCGACGGACGGGTCATGGAGATCCTCTCCGAGCACCTCTGCGAGGGCTGGCTCGAGGGGTATCTGCTGACGGGCCGCCACGGGGTGTTCAACAGCTACGAGGGGTTCATCCATGTCGTCAGCTCGATGTTCAATCAGCACGCGAAGTGGTTG
>DASTWH010000089.1:0-13440 GCA_035758735.1 Gaiellaceae bacterium | reverse complement strand
AGCGAGATCGTCTGCGTGGACCTTCGCGGACTCGCGGCGCTCGACCGCTCGAGGTGACGCGCAGACAGCGGCTCACGCTTCTCGCGGCCATCCTCGGCTCTGGTGTCGCCACCCTCGACGGATCGATCGTCAACGTTGCGCTCCCCGCGATCGAGCGCGATCTCGGGGGCGGCCTGGCCGGCCAGCAATGGGTGTCGAATGCATACCTCCTGGCGCTCGCGTCGCTCATCCTCATCGGCGGGTCGCTCGGAGACATCTACGGCGAGCGACGCGTCTTCGCGCTGGGCATCGCTGCGTTCGGGGTCCTCTCCGTCGCCTGCGCCGTGGCTCCGACGATCGAGACGCTCGTCGCGGCGCGCGCGCTCCAGGGTGCCGCGGGTGCGCTCGTGACGCCGAGCTCCCTCGCCATCATCGTCGCAGCGTTCACGCCGAGCGAACGCGGAGCTGCCATCGGGTCGTGGACGGCCTGGGGTGGGATCGCGGCGATCATCGGCCCGCTCGCGGGCGGGTGGATCGTCGACCAGGTCTCGTGGCGCTGGATCTTCGCGCTCAACGTCCCGCTCGTCCTCGTCACGCTCGTGATGATCCTCGCCGCGGTGCCACCGGCTCCAGCGCGCTCGGATCGACACGTCGACGTCGTCGGGGCGACGCTGTGCGTGGTCGGCCTCGGCGGGATCGTGTTCGCGTTGATCGAGCAGCCGCACTACGGCTGGTCCAGCCCGGTCATCGTCGTACCGCTGAGTGTCGGTCTCCTGGCCTTCGCGGGCTTCATCGTGCACGAGCGCCGGGCGAAGGATCCGATGCTCCAACTGGAGCTGTTCACGCATCGGAACTTCGCGGTCGGCAACATCGAGACGTTCGCGATGTACGCCGGCCTCGCGATTCTCTTCTTCTTCCTCGTCATCTTCCTGCAGCAGGTCGCCGGCTACAGCGCGCTCGAGAGCGGCCTCGCAACGCTGCCGGTGACGATCGTGATATTCGCGCTCTCACGTCGCTTCGGCGCGCTCGCTGACCGGTTCGGCCCGCGGATCTTCATGGGGGCCGGGCCCGTCGTCGCGGGTGCCGGGATTCTGCTTCTCCTGCGCACCGGCCTGCACACGTCGTATGTGACGGACGTCCTGCCGGCGATGCTCGTCTTTGCGCTCGGCCTCGCGCTGACCGTGGCGCCGCTCGTCGCCACGGTCCTCGCCGACGTCGAAGAGCGCGACGCGGGCATCGCATCGGCGATCAACAACGCGGTCGCTCGCGTGGCGGCGTTGATCGGCGTGTCCGTGGTAGGCGTCGTCGTGGCACAGACGCTGGTCGGCGACACCTTCGCGCCGAACGAGGCGTCGGTGGAGGCGTTCCACCAGGTCGTCGTCATCTGTTCGGCGCTCGTCGCGGCCGGCGGCCTCGTCGGAGCCCTGGGCATCGTGAACCCGCGCCGAACGGTGGAGGCGCGCAGATGCCCGGCCGGGCAGTTCGTCGCGGTGCCGGAGCCCGCCGTGGACCACGTGTAGCACGGCGCGTCGCCTGCCTCCGCTACCGTCGAGCCGTGCGCCTGCCGGCCGGACAATGGCTCAGGCCGACGATCGCGGCGCTCGTAGGCGGAGCGCTCGTCGTCTTTGCCGCGAAGGCGATCGGCCGCTGGCACTACGACCCGACGATCTGGCCGCTCGCAGGGTGGTACGTACCGCCGGACTTCGGGGATTTCTACCGGGCGGCGGAAGCAGTGCTCCGCGGCGACAACCCGTACCAGGCCGATCTCTCTCGTGAGTGGCTCGGGTTCGTGTACCCACCGCTGCTGGCGTGGCTGATGACCCCGCTCACGCTGCTCCCCGTGACGACCGCAGTGTCCGTATGGGCGGCGCTCACGCTCCTCTTCGTCGTGGCCGCGTTGTGGGTGCTCGACGTACGGGACTGGCGCTGCTATCCGCTGGCGCTGCTCTCGCCGTTCGCGCGTGAAACCCTCGAGTTCGGCGCCATCGATGGGCTGCTCCTGCTCACGGTCGCGCTCACCTGGAGGTACAGAGACGCCCCAGCTCGTGCTGCGGCGTCATCGGGACTCACGATCGCACTGAAGCTCTTCCTCTGGCCGCTCGCACTCTGGCTGGCGCTGAGCGGGCGCGTGCGGACTGCTCTGCTGACCTGCGCCGCCGGCGCTGGCTTCGTGCTCGTCCCGTGGGCGCTCATCGGATTCCAGGGGCTTGGCGGCTATCGCCAGCTCCTGGGCGACGTCGCGAACCAGGAGGACGGCTCGTACAGTCTGGTCGCGCTCGCCGAGCAGCTCGACGTTGCGACCACCTTCGCCCGAAACCTCTCGGTCGGAGTCGCGGCGCTCCTGGTCTTCCTGTCGTTCCGGGCCGCGCGAGACTCTCGCTACGACCGACGGGTGAGAGATCGACGCTCCTTCACGCTCGCGATCGCCGCCGCGCTGGCGCTGACCCCGGTCGTGTGGAACCACTACCTGCTTCTGCTCTTCGTGCCGGTCGCGATCGCCCGTCCGAGGCTGTCCGGCCTGTGGGTGCTGCCGTTCGCAGCGAACGCCCTGTACCTCTTCGACTGGTACGGCCCGAAGCCGAACGGTCTTGCGCCTCGGGTCGCCATGGCAGCGATCGCCGTCGTGACCATCGTCCTGTCGATCGAAGCGCAGGTGCGGCCGAGGTCGAACGCGCTGCGACCGCTCTGGCACCGACTTGGGAAGGGCCGCTTCTGGCGGACGGCCGCAGGCGGCCTTGCGATCGCTGCCGTGGTCACCGTCGGCTTCGTGGCGACGCCCGAGCTGTTGAACGATCGCCCGTACAACCCGCTCGGACGCGACACGTCCCACGTGCGGCAGCCGCCCGGGTCGGGCGGCGGCTTCGGCCAGCAGTAGCCGCCGCGCCGGGCGTCTGGTCTACGCCTGGATGTACGCCGTGATCGGCTGGAGGACGCCGTGCTCCTGCATCTTCTCCAGCACGTCTGGCGGCGGTGAGGCCAGCATTCCCTTCAGGAGCTCGACGTCCGCGACGTCCGCGGTGATGGCGATGTTGTTGCTTCCGTCGGTGGCGACGAAGTCGGTCACGTTGCTTCCGGTCGCCGACTCGATGGCCTCGGCGCGTCCGGCATGACCGGCCAGCCAGCGGTCGAGATCCTCGACGGCGTGCGTGATGACGAGCTTGGGCATGTCCACTCCTGTTTCGGGAATACGGTCCGAACGACCGTACATCACCCGTCCAGGCTCGATGGACCTGCCGCTACGCGGGGTCCGCGGCGCGGGCGAGGGTGTGCCACTCGTCCTCGCCGGCGGGCTTCAGCATGAGCGGAGCCTCAGCGCGACGCGACGCGTGCTCGTCCGACTCCCGGTCGCGCTCGGCGACCAGCGCATCGATGTCGACCACGGACGCGAAGCGACCGTCCAGATCCAACGCTCCCGCCATGCTCCAGTTCGCAATGAGCGCAGTCGTGTTCGTCCTCATCCCCGATACCACCCAGTTCTCCCTCTTCCGCAGCTTGTAACAGCCCCTCACGGTATCCCCCGAAAGGGGGCGAGGCAATCCCTCGATCGAGTAACGGCGCCGCTCAGCCGCGCGGTTCGTGCACCGACTCGGCCATGCGCTTGAGCCCGGTCCGGTCCACTTTTCCGGTCGCGGTCCGCGGCATCTCGTCGAGCACCACGATCTCCTCCGGCGCCTTGTAGCCGACTTTCGCCCGCGCGAACCGGATGAGCTCCTGGTCGGTCGGACGCCCGACGCCGTCGCGAAGCGTGATGTACGCCCGGACGTTCTCGCCGTGAACGACGTCGTGGACGCCGATCACGCCCGCACTGTCCACGCTTGGATGCTCGAGCAGCACGCCCTCGATCTCCTGGGGGGTGATGTTCGAGCCGTCGTGGACGATGATCTGCTTCCGGCGGCCGCAGAAGTAGAAGTAGCCGTCCTCGTCGGCTCGCATGACGTCGCCCGAGTCGAGCCAGCCGTCTGCGAACGCCGCTGACGTCGCTTCCGAGTCGTCCCAGTACCCGACGCAGGCGGCGTCGGTCCTGATCCACAAGCGGCCCTCGCCGCCGGGCTCGACCGGCTCGCCCTCGTCGGTTCGAATCGCGAGCGAGACCCCTGGGATGACCTGTCCGATCGAACCGATCTTGATGCGGTGCGGCGGGCTGACGGTGACGAGCCCGACCTCGCTCAGACCGTACGCCTCGTCGATGGCGAACCCGCTCAGCTCGGTGAACTCGCGCTCGAGCTCGGCGGAGACCTTGTCTCCGGCCGCTCGGCACAGGCGCAGCGACGAGAAGTCGTCCACCGACGCCCCGTGGTCACGAGTCAGCGCGAACAGCGCCGAGGGCAGCATCGAGAGCACGGTCGGTCGGTCGTCGCGCAGGAGCGGCAGCAGCTCGTCGCCGTCGAAGCTGCGGGCGACGACGATGCCGGCGCCGACGCTGAGCGCCGAGAACGAGACGTAGAAGGCGCCGACGTGCGAGAGCGAGGAGCCCGCGAGCACGAGGTCGCCGGGCCCGAGCTCGAGCCCGGCGGCAGCGCTCGCGAACATCCATCCGAGCGTCTCGTGTGTGTGCGTGACGCCCTTCGGCGGGCCGGTGCTCCCAGAAGTGAAGAAGATGACCGCCGGAGCCGTGGGCGGCGGAGGTGGCAGCTGCACCGGGGCTCCCTCGCTGACGAGCTGCTCGAACGACGCGCCCGAGTCGCCCGGCGCCCCATAGCTGATCCTGCCCAACGGGAGGCGAGAGGCAAGCTCGCTCGCTTCGAGATCCTCGTTTCTCTCGACGTGGACGAGCAGCGCACTCGCCTTGCTGACGCGGAGGGCATGGTCGATCTCAGGCGCCATGTACCGGTAGTTGAGAGGGGTCGCGACCAGGCCCGCCTTGAAGCACGCGAGGTAGTGGATGACGAGCTGGCGGCGATTGGGCATGAGGGACGCGATCCGATCGCCGGGCCGCAGCCCGTATTCGAGGAGGCCTCCGGCCAGCCGACCGCTCAGCTCGTCGAGCATCTGCCACGTGAGCCGAGCCTCCGCCGAGACGAGCGCCATGCCGTCGGGGTCGGCGTCGAGGCCGGCCCGGAGCAGGTCGCTCGGCGCGGCGGCGCGCTCCAACACCGCGCCGGTGTACGTCGTCACGCGATCACCTCGCTGAATCGCTCTCGCAAGGGTCGAGCGTACCGGCGAGCGCGGCGTCCTCCGAGGTGTCCGGACACCCTGGAGGTGGTACCTTCACTCATGGAGAGAGAGGGGGCTCTGATGAAGGGGCGAAGTGGGCTGTGGCTGTGGCCGCTCATGGCGTGGGCGCGACTGCGCGTCGGGGTACGCGAGCACTGGAAGCGCATCCTCGTGGGCGCGTTCGTCGGTTGGTTCTTCGCCGTTGTCGGCGGTGCGATCGCGCTCGCCTCGTTGGAGCTCCACCACGTCATCTCGCAGCCGACATCGGACGGGCTCGGGATCATCATCGTGCTCTACGGGGTCGGGATCGGCGCGCTCAACGCCTACACGTTCAGGCCACGAGCCACAGCCCCCGCTGAGGTGTCGACAGCCACTCGACTCCCTCGGCAGTGACGAGGACGTCCTCCTCGAGCCCGATGTAGCCACGGGCGGGGACGGGTGCGCCGTACTCGACGGTGAAGACGTTCCCCTCCTCGACCAGGCCGAACGGCGCGGCGCCGTAGCGGTCCCAGCGTGGCGCGAGCGTCGTGCCGCCGTCGTGTGCCGCCCGTCCGAGCTGGTGGCCGAGCGCATGCATCGGCTCCGGGTAGCCGGCGTCGACGAGAACCGTGCGAGCGGCCGCGTCGACCTCCCAGCCCGCGACACCCGGTCGCAGCGCCGCGATGCCGGCATCGACGGACGCCCAAAGGGCTTCCCACGCGCGCCGCACGTCGTCGGGTGGCTCCGCCTCGCCCTCGTCGAGGAAGTACCAGACGCGCTGCAGGTCGCTCGCGTACTCGGCTCGCGTGACCCCGAAGTCGACGTGCAAGAGCTCGCCGCGTTTCGTGCGGAGCTCACCGGGAGGCGCGTGGCCGACCTCCTTCTCCGGCCCGGCATTGACGGCCGGACAGTGGTCACGACCCCACGCGTAGCCAAGGCCACGCCGAGAGACCTCCGCGTGCACGAGGTCCGCGACCTCGAGCTCGCTGAGATCGGGCCGCAGGTGCAGCGTGACGGCGTCGAAGATCTCCTCCGTCTCGATTGCCGCGGCCCGGATGCGCTCGACCTCGGCGGGTGATTTCCGTCCGCGCAACGCGTTGACGATGGCCTCCGACGAGACGAACCTGCTTGCCACGTCCGTCCCTGCGAACGTGTCCTGCAGTACGAGCCAGAGACCGTGGGTCAGCCCATCGGCGGCAGGGTCGCTCTCCGAGTAGTTGAGAGCGATCGTGCGCGGGGCGATGCGGTCGATCGCCTCCTGGAGCGCCGGCCGGATGCTCTCGTCGTAGCCGATCACCTCGTAGGCGCCCGTCTGCTCGACAGCGGGCGCGTCGAAGCGGCCGACGATCGCGATTCGCTCTCCGGTGGCAGAGACCATGAAGGCGCCAGTCCAGGCGCTGTACGTCCCTGCGATGAGGTCGAGGCACGGATCGTTCGTGAGCGACGTCTCGCGCACGAACGTGAGCCACAGGTCGACGTCCTGCTCGCGGAGGATTCCCACCGCCTGGTCGAGCTTCTCCTGGACGAGAGTGGACGTCGTCGACACCGCGGCTGACGCTACCAGCGAGCTCCCTCAGCGCTCGACCGCGAGCTCGAGGCTGTAGTAGCCCGGGATCGGCACCTTCGCGGCACGTAGCACGCGCCGCGCGCGCGGGCGCGAGCGGAGCCTTCCACCGAGGCGGAAGAGGAGCGGGTCGAGCAGCGGGAACCACAGCATCCGCCGCTCGAGCGCCACGATGCGCAGGCCGGCCGCCTCGACGAGCGCCCGGAAGGAGTCCAGGTCGGTGTACTCGCGGAGGTGGGAGGTGTCGAGCACCGACTCGCCGTCGCGCTTCCGGAAGTACCACGCCCAGCGCTTCTTGAACACCGTGGTCACGTACGCCCGGCCGCCCGGTCGCAGGATCCGACGGATCTCCGTGAGGTAGGCGTTCTCGTCGGGCACGTGCTCCATGACCATCGTCGAGATCACCGCGTCGAGTGAGCCCTCGGCGATCTCGGAGACGTCCTCGGCGGAGGCGACGACGGTCAGGATCCACGGGAACCGCTCAGCCACGTGTGCGAGACGGGCGGGCTCGAGATCGACCGCGTATACCGGCCGGGTCTCGTCGACGAGCCCGGCGTCCGCAAGTGCGGCGAACAGCGGCCCGTCGCCGCAGCCGAGGTCCGCGAGCGCGAGGGGGCCGGGCGGCAGAGCGCGGCTCAGCAACGATGGAAGTCGGTCCACGTCGAAGTGGATCGCCGTCTCGGTGTAACGCTCGCTCACGCGAGCGAGATTACGCGCCGTCGCGCCTGCAGTCGCCCGTCTCGCCCTCGCAGCATCCGATCTTGAAGCGGCACCGGGGGCACTGGAAGGTGCCGTGCCGCCACTCCATGTGCGCACCGCAGCGGAGGCAGATCTCGACGGACTCAGGCGGAGACTCGGCGGCCAACGCGCCAACCTTAGGTCGCGGGGAGGACGGCTACGATTCGCCGCTCTGGCGCCGTGGCCGAGAGGTTAGGCAGAGGCCTGCAAAGCCTCGTACAGCGGTTCGAGTCCGCTCGGCGCCTTGCAGGCCCTTTTGCAGGTATTTCTAGTCATCCTCGGTTGTCGAGAAGTCACTCGGTCTCGACAGCGAGGTCGTGGTGCTCACCATCGAAGATGGGGAACGCATCCTGTGGGCGCTCGACGATGTCCGCTACGAGGCGTTAGCCGAGATCCGAGGCGTGCTGCTTCTGAGCACGAGTGGCGGCCGAGGGAAGAGTTGATCTCGCTCCCGACAGGCCGAAATGACGCTGGAGCCGATCCGCCAGTCTGCGGACGCGCAAGTTTTCGCGATTCCCGGCGTCTCCCTCATGAGAGGGGCAGCTAAGGGACGCATGCCGTGTCCCGACGTAAGGGGAGGATCCTGGGAATGAGCGACATCCTGTTGCGACCGATCATCGCGATGCAGGTCGCGGTGCATCAGCTTCGGGAGCGGGAGGATGGCCAGACGACGACCGAGTACGCAATTCTGCTCGGCTTCCTCGCAATCGCCATCATCATCGCCCTGTTCTTCCTGAGGAACGTGCTTCGCAGCCTGTTCTCGGAAGCTGCGAGCAGCGTCTCGGGAGCGCCTAACAGCTAAGGCGAGAACTCACGGAGCCGGATGGGCGAGACCGGCGGTGTCGACGGTCTCGCTCCCTCGGCTCGAATCGGGTCAGCGCCGGCCGCGTGGCTCGGAGTCGTGCTCGCGCCTGACAAGGAGCCTGGCTTCGTTCGACCTTCTTGACCTGAGGGGCGCGGCCCGTACCGTGCGGATGGGAGAGGGTAGTCAGGGGAACTGGGGAGGTCGTACGTGCGAGAGCTGGCGTGGTTCCAGTTGATCGTCCTTATCGCGTGGGTCACGTTGGTGATCTACGTCGTCTACTCGAGAGTTCGCCGGAGGGCGACGCGTCAGTAGGGGCAGCGTCCGTAAGTAGCTGGCTGCGGGACGGCAGAGCCTGAGCAGAGAGCACTCCCCCTCGTTCGGGAGGGCTCTCTGCGGTCCGGTGTCGCCGTCGCATCGACGCAGCGTTGCGGCGGGGGCTCAGACGGTTCCAGGGTCTGCCGTTACGTGGAGATCTCCGCCTCGTGCCCCCGTTCCCAAACAGGACGGGTTTGTCCAGGTCTGGACGATGCCCCTGGCGCATCAACTGTTTACGGCCGCGCAACGCCGGATATGTAGTGGGACGGGGTGTGGCCTCGGGGAGCTTCGGCTCGAGCCCGCTTCTAACGCCAACGGGCTACCGAAAGGCACTACCTTCCTCTAGCAAATGGGCGCCTTGACGAGTACAGCGGTTCGCGTCCGCTCGGCGCCTTCGTCCTCCCTGTGTCATCCGTAGGCGTGCTCGACCGAGGTCCTCTCGAGTGAAGGTCGCGGCGATCGTGATCGCAGCCGCTGCAGTCGCCGGTGCCGCAGCCGCCGTGACGGTCTTCCTGCTTCGCCAGGACGAGACCCTTGAGCCGGCGATCAGGCTCGACGTACCCGCGCAGATCGTCCACCCGGATCCCCTCCGATTCGAGCCGGGCCGAACCGACGAATACGAGCAGGCGGCCGCCTTCGGGTTGAGCCACGTGCTCTTCGAGAAGAGTCCGGGCGGGGTAATTCCCGCGGCCAGGCGCACGGCACGCTTTCGCGCACTGGTGGACGACGCGACATCGGGCACGGGCATCGACCCTGACATCGTCGAGGCGATCGTCCTCCTCGAGAGCGCCGGACGTCAGGACGTGATTGCGGGGGACGACCCTGCGAACGCGGCCGGGCTCACGCAGATCGTCGCGGGGACGGCGACGGACTTTCTCGGCATGCGAGTCGACCTGGAGGAGAGCCGTCGGCTCACTCGCCTCCTCGGCGAGGCGGTTCGTCGCGGCGACGATGCCGACGCTGCTCGTCTCCGCTCGGAGCGCCGAGAGGTGGACGCGCGCTTCGATCCGGAGCAGGCGCTCGACGGCACAGTGCGCTACCTGACAGAAGCGACGAAGGTCTTCGGACGCGATGACCTCGCGGTCGTCTCGTATCACATGGGGATCGGCAACCTCTCGGATGTCGTGCGCGCATACACCGCCCGGCAGGACGATCCCGTCGACACGATCGTCCGCGAAGCCGGGGTCGACTATGCGCGTCTCTACTTCGATTCCTCGCCGACGGTCCAGCGAGCGTCCTGGGAACTGCTCGCATCGTTCGGGGACGACTCGCAGACGTACTACTGGCGGGTTCTCGGAGCGCTCGGAATCATGCAGCTGCTTCGGAGTGATCCCGGACGACTCGAGCGGCTCGCTGAGCTTCACGACCGCCTGCCAAGCGCCGCGCTCGTCCTTCACCCGCCCGGGGAGCGCGAGCGATACGCCGACGCCACGCAGCTCAGTGACGCCACCGGCAGTGGTGTGCTCGTACCGGTAGAGCCGAGCAACGGAGCCCACTTCGCCATCGATCCGCAACTCCAGCGGGTTCTGGCGCCCCTGGCGGAAAATCCGTCGGATTATCTCGCCCTCCGCCCTCGTGCAGCACGCTTCCTCGCGTTCCTCTCGGCGAAGGTCTATGAGCTCGGCGGCGAGGAGCGCCCGCTGGCGCTCACACGAGCGGCTTATGACGAGGAGGCGGCGACGGAGCTCACTCCACACGATCCTGGTGCGGCGGCAGATGCCGACATGCACGCGACCGGCTTCGCGTTCGACATACGTCGGCGGTACGGATCAGGCGCGCAGGCAGCCGCATTCCAATGGACGCTGGAACGTCTCGAGGCGCTCGGCTTGATCGCGTGGACGCGGGGACGGTCCGTCATCCACATCGTCGTGTCTCCGCGGGCGGATGTGCGCGCCTGAGCACGTCGCTGCGGTTGAACTTGCGCATACGATCGGTGCGTGCCCGAACTTCCCGGCGGTACGGTCACCTTCGCGTTCACCGACATCGAGGACTCGACCGAGCTGCTCAAGCGTCTCGGTGACGGCTACGGCGACCTCCTGACGGCGCACCGACGGATCATGCGCGAGACGTTCTCGGCGCGCGACGGGATCGAGATCGACACCCAGGGCGACGCCTTCTTCTACGTCTTCCCCCGCGCGCGCGACGCGCTCGCGGCCGCGGTCGATGCGCAGCGTGCGCATGCGACTGCAACCTGGCCACAGGACGTGACAGTGCGGGTGCGGATGGGATTGCACACCGGTGAGCCTGCGGTGCACGAAGAGGGCTACGTCGGACTGGACGTCGTGCGCGCTGCGCGGATCTGCACCGAAGGTCGGGGCGGCCAGATCCTCCTCTCCGAGACGACGCGCGCGCTGCTCGGCTCCGGGCTCCCCGACGGTGTCTCCGTCTATCCGGTCGGGCAGCGCCACCTGCGTGGCATCGACGAGCCCGAGCGCGTCTTCGAGGTATCGATCGAGGGCATCGAGATCGAGCGTGCCGAGGAGGTGGTCACCAGCGAGGTGCTCCCCGTGCCCGCACCACCCCCGCCGCCGGCTCCACCGAGGCCGATGCCCGCCACCGAGCAGGACATCACGAGGCGCTTCGACGAGCTCGGCGAACGTCTGTCGACCGGAATCCGGGAGAGCGTCCTCCGCTCGCTCGACGCGACGCTCGGCCGACCGACCGACACGTCGGCGGTCGACGACATCGCGACGCGCTACGAGTCGCTCGGCGACGAGATCAACGCGCGCGTCCTCAGAGCTCTGAAGGAGCGCGGCATCGGCGAGTGAGGCTGTTCACCAGGCCCGAATACGGATAGTCGTTCGACGCACGAAGTAGGATCGCCGCGCCCCGTGCGCCTCCACGCCCGTCCTGCGGTCGTTCTCGCCGTCGTGCTCGTCGCTGTCGTCGACGGCGGCGCCCTCCATGCGTCTCCGGCCGACGACCTGCGCGTGCCGGAGGACGTGCGCTCGATCAGCTACTTCCCCGCGCTCGGCGGCTGGACGCTGATGTGGACGCGCTTCGACGCCGGCGCGATCGACCGCGACCTGTCTCGGATTGCCTGGCTTCGCGCGAACACGGTCCGTGTGATCGTTCCCGCCCGCGTCTTCGGCTACCCGGACCCAGAGGCGGTCATGCAGGCGCGGCTCGAGGAGGTCATCGACCTCGCCTCACGCCACGGGCTACGTGTCGAACTCACGCTCTTCGACTGGTGGCACGACTACTCGGACATCGCAGGATCGCGCCGCTGGGCAACGGCGCTTCTCTCCCCGTACGCCGGCGACGCCCGGATCGCGTTCGTCGAGCTACAGAACGAGATCCGGCCGCAGGATGCCGGTGCCGCGGAGTGGGCGGCAGCACTGATCCCCTTCGTCCGCGACGTGTCCCGTCTGCCTGTCTCCATCTCTGTACCTGCTCTCGACCCGGCGCGTGACCTGCAGTTGTTGCGCGCTGCGCTCGGATCCGCGCAACCCGACTTCTACTCGGCGCACTTCTACTGGCGGCCGGAGCTCGCGGCCGACTACCTCGAGAGAGCGCGGGACGCCGTCGCCCCGTTGCCGCTGCGGCTGGGCGAGACCGGATACTCGACCGCGATCCCGTATGAGGTGCTTCCCGGCCTACCGGCATCTCCGTCCGCGCGCGAAGCGGAACAGGGGTACTACCTCCGCTCACTCGCGATCGTGGCTCGCCGGGTCGGACTCGCGTCGATTGCGCCTTGGATCCTGTCCGACTTCGCGCCGAAGGCGATCCCGGATGACGACCCCGCTGTGCACGACAACGCGCGGGAGTATCGCTTTGGCCTCTTCCGCGTCTCCGGCGGGGCCAAGCCTGCGGCCGCCGAGCTCCGGAGAATCTTCTCGGGCACCGGCGCGGATGGCTTCAATGGTGGCTTCGAGGACGCTGTTCGCGACGAGGCCGGGCTCGCGGTGCCCGCGCTGTGGCGGATCCGCAGGACGGCGAACGCGGGGTTCGCACGCGACCCGAAGGTTGCGCGGACGGGGCGTGCTTCGGGTCGAATCGACGGCGCGCTCACAGGCACTGCGCCCGATGCCGCCTTCGTCATCGCCCCGCCTGACGCGGCCGTTCGGCACGGCGATCGATCCACGGTGACCGCATTCGCTCGGGCGACGGCGACATGCGGCGAGGTGCGTCTCGCGATCCGCTGGTTCTCCGTCGAGGGACACTCCGTCGGCGGTGTCCAGTCCGCGTCGCTCCCATGTGGCACGCGCGGCTGGCGACGCCTGCGAACGACCGGGGTCGCCCCTGCCGGCGCCGCCTACGTCGGGCTCTATCTCCGCGCCGCAGGCACCGTTGGACACGCGTGGTTCGACGACGTCTCGTATGTGTGCGCTCGGGTGAGCGCATCCACCCCTACGAGCCGGGATCCCTCGGCGGGTTCGTAGGCGCGTTCCGTCGACGTCAGACGGTCGGGGCGGCGGTCTCCGTGTAGTCCGGGGTCGTGTCGGATATCCGGCCCGAGAACCAGAGCCGAGCCACGAGGAACGCGGCCGCGGCGGCGCCGAACAGCACGAGGACGTTCCGCGTCCGATGACGCTTCTTGCCGCGCATGCGCTCGCCTGCACGGTCGAGATCGTCGAGCATCGCGCGGAGGTTCTTCCGGAGCTTCTTGTCGTCGGCGAGCCGGGTCGTGATCCCGTCTCCGTCGAGGTCCTTCCTCACCTGCTCGCTCGCCTTGACCCCGTGGATCGCGGCATCGCGGACGTCGGCGCGCAGGCGTTCGTCGCCCGTGACGTCCTCGACGTAGGAAACGACATTCCGCAACGTCTTCCTGGCCTTGTCCATCTGTGTCTCTCTGGTGAGTCCGAGCATGAGTACCTCCCGATTCGTGTCTGGTCGTGGAGATACCCGCAGCGGTGCGCCGCAAACGCAGCGAAGCGAGCGCGTCGTCTCAGGCCGGGAGCGTGAG
>DASTWH010000265.1:0-5587 GCA_035758735.1 Gaiellaceae bacterium | reverse complement strand
TTCGCGTTCGAGATCTGGCTGTGGATGCCGCGCGGGGTGAAGCGCTTGGGGTCGACGCCGAGATCCTCGAGGCACGCCCGCACGACGCGCACCTGGTCTGCCTGGTCGTAGATCGTGAAGCTCGACGTGTAGCCGAGCCGTTCCGCCTCGCGGCGGAGCATCCGGCCGCAGGCTGCGTGGAAGGTGAGGATCCAGATGGCGCGCGCCGTCTGCCCGAGCATCCGCTCGAGCCGCTCGCGCATCTCCCCCGCGGCCTTGTTCGTGAACGTGATCGCGAGGATCTCGTTCGGCTTCACGCCGCACGTCCGGATGAGGTGCGCGACCCGATAGGTCAGCACGCGCGTCTTGCCGGAGCCTGCCCCGGCGACGACGAGCAACGGCCCTTCCGTCGCGAGGACGGCCTCGCGCTGTGCCTCGTTGAGGTCGGCGAGATAGGTCTCGGGAGTCGCGACGCTCACCGTCCGACTCTAACCGTCGGTACGGAGCGGCCTACCAGCGCACGGTGAGCTCGACGTGGGCGGGCATCTTCGGCCCGCGCTTCGTCACGCTCGTCCAGGTGAGCCGCCAGGTGTACGTGCCTTTCGGCAGCGGCTCGTACGAGCCCTTGCAGTAGAACGAGCCGGCCGCGCCCTCGCACGCGTACGTCTTCGTGTCGATGAGGGGCCCGCCCTTGGGCGCGTTCTTGCCGAGCAGGAACAGCTTCGCGCGTCCAGTCGTCGGGACGCGCAGGAGGACGCGGAACGATGCGGGCTTCTGCGTCGTCACGGACACGGCCGTCGACTTCCCGCTCGGGATCGTGTCCTCGAAGAAGAGCTTGCCCGTCCCGGCCATGGCGACCGGTGTCAGGAGAAGTCCTGCGGCGAGTGTGGCGACGGCGAGCCGCACAGCCCGGATGGTACGCCTCGCGGACGGCTAGCGGTCGTCGTAGACGCGGATCGAGCCCGCGTAGCAGGCGACCCACACGCGTCGGGTCGGCTCGTCGTACGCGATCCCGATCGGGTGGTAGCACGCCTCGATCGTCTGCAGCGTCTTCATGTCCGACGTCCGCAGCTTCGTGATGGTCCCGCTCTCGTAGTTGACGACGTAGAGCGCGCGACCGTCGGCGGCGAGCGCGAGGCTGCGTGGCGCGCTGCCGGTCGCAACCTTCGCGCGAACGACACCGTCCCTCAGGTCGAGCTTCGCCACACGACCCTCCGCGTTGAGGGAGACGAAGATGTAGCGGTCGGACGGGTGGAACACGGCGGCACGCGGGCCGGCGCCGACGCCGATGCGGGACGTCGTCCAGCGCCGCAGGTCGACCCGGACGAGCTCCGAGCCCCCCATCACGGCGACGTACGCGGCGTTGCCCTTCGGCGAGACGGCGATGCCGCGCGGGTACGCGCCGATGGCGATCCGCTTCACCTCGCGCCCCTTCCGCGTCGACACGATGCTGAGATCCCAGGTGCACCAGTTCGTGACGAGGACGTAGCGGTCATCCGGTGTGACGGCGACGACCTTCGGCACCGCACCGACCTTGTACGCCTCGTCGATCTTCAGGCGCTTCATGTCGATCCGGTACACGAAGCTGTCGCCGTAGCCGGACGACGGTGTGCAGTCGTCGTCTCCCTCCGCGCCGAAGTTCGCGCCGTACATCGAGTAGTTCGAGACGTAGGCGTACCGTCCGTCGGACGCGAACGCCGCCTCGACCGGGGCGCCGCGCGACGTCCCTGGGTACGACGGATAGCCGAGCCGGCGCAGGTTGACGGCGTCGGAGATCGTCTTCACGAGCTTCAGCGAGCTCGCGTCGTAGACCGTCACCGAGTGGCGGTACATCATGTTCTGCGCCGTCACGTAGCCGTTGCCGGACGACGCGACGGACTTCGGCGAGATGTTCCCGGTGATGACGCCGTGGAGCTTCAGTCGCGCCTTGTCCGACGGGCGGGCTTTCGCCGCCTTGGGCTTGCGAGTGGCGTGCGACTTCGTCGCCGCTCTGGGTGCGTGGGGCGTCTGCGTGGCGGCAGTCTCCGCCGGCGCGGCAGCCGCACCGCCCGGCTCACGCAGAGCCGCGGCCGCGACGACCGCGGCGGCGAGCACACCGAAGGCCGCGAGCCCTGCCACGGCACGACGACGGCGTACCTCGCGGCGGCGCCGATCGCGTCGCAGTCGGCGCTCGTCGCTCACGCGCGGAACAGTAGATCTAGCCGGGGCGGCGCGGGATCACTGCGATCCGCCCGCCGACGTCGACGACGTCGATCGCGGCGCCATAGTGCTCGGCGATCATCGCTTCCGTGAGAACGTCGACCGGCGGGCCGTCCGCGACGACTCGGCCCCCGTTGAGGAGGAGCATTCGGTCGGCGTACTGGGCCGCGAGCGTCAGGTCGTGCATCGCGGCGACGAGCGTCAGGCCCGACTCCTCGCGGAGCCCGTCCAGGAGGTCGAGCGCCTGCTGCTGGTGACCGATGTCGAGAGCGGCTGTCGGCTCGTCGAGGAGCACGATCGGCGCCTCCTGGGCGAGCGCGCGAGCCACGACGACACGCTGCTTCTCGCCGCCGGAGAGCGTGCCGAGCCGACGGCTCACGAACGGCAGGAGGTCGAGCCGCGCGAGCGAGCGCGCCGCGGCGTCACGATCCCGCGCGCCTTCCTTGGCGAGCGGGCCGAGGTGCGGCGTACGGCCGAGCAGGACGTACTCGGCCACCGTCATCCACGGCGGCGTGAACGGCTCCTGCGGCACGACGGCGACGAGGCGGGCCAGCTGGGCGCGCGAGAGCTCCGCCACAGGACGACCGTCGAGCGCGATCTCCCCACCGAAGGTAACGAGCCGGGCGATGGCGCGCAGAAGCGTCGTCTTGCCGGCGCCGTTCGGGCCGATGAGGGCGAGCCATTCGCCGTCGGCGACGACGGCGTCGACCCGGTCGACGACGGGCCGCCCGCCGAGCTCGACCGTGACCCCACGCAGCTCGATCACGAGGCGCCTCCGCGGGTCGTGCGCAGCACGAGCGCGAAGAACGGGGCCCCGAAGAACGCCGTAACGACGCCGAGCGGGATCTCCGCTGGCGCGAGGACCGTCCGCGCGATCACGTCGGCGAGCACGAGGAACCCTGCGCCGACGACCACCGACAGCGGGAGCAACGCGCGGTACCCCACGCCGGTGAGGAGCCGGATCGTGTGCGGGACGATGATCCCCACGAACCCGATGAGACCGGTGACCGCGACCGCCGCCGCCGTCCCGAGCGTCGCCGCCACGACCAGGGCGAGCCGAACCCGTCGCACGTCGACCCCGAGACTCGCAGCCTCGTCGTCGCCGAGGTTGAGCACGTCCACCACGCGGCGCAGCGCGAGGATCACCACCACCGCGACGCCGATGTACGGCAGGACGAGGACGACGTCCGACCAGCCCGTGCTCGGGATGTTCCCGAGGATCCACGAGTAGACCTCCTGCAGGGTCTCCGAGTTCTGCTGCTGGACGAACGTCTGCCAGGCCGTGAAGAACGCCGTCACCGTGACGCCGGCGAGGACGAGCGTCGCCGCGTCGCGCTCGCGCCGCGCCGAGCGGCCGACGGCATAGGTCAGGAAGACCGCAATGGATCCACCCACGAACGCCGCGACGGGGAGCAGCCGCTGTCCGCGCAGTCCGTCGGGGAGATACGCGATCGCGATCGTCGCCCCGAGGCCCGCTCCCGCTGCGACCCCGAGCAGGTACGGGTCGGCCAGCGGGTTGCGGAACACGCCCTGGTAGGTCGCTCCCGCGACGGCGAGCATCGCGCCGACGAGTGCGGCGAGCATGACGCGCGGGACGCGGATCTCCCACAGGATCGCCTCTTCCGTCGGCGTGAGCGACGTCGTGAAGCCGGGGACGTGGAGCCGTGCCGCGGTCGACTCGAGGACCGACCCGACACCGAGGTCGACCGGCCCCGCCAGGATCCCGATCGCCAACGACAGGATCAGGAATGCGACCGCGAAGCACGCCCAGACCGGCGTCAGCCCGCGTGCGCGGACGTCGGCGGCGTGCTCCGCGACCGCAGACATCGCTACGAGCGCAGGCGAGCGAGCGCGGACGACATCGCGCGGAAGAAGTCCACGAGGCGCGGGCCCCAGCGCGACGCGATCGAGTCGTGGATGCGCACGATCGAGCCCGTTCGCACCGCACTGATCCGATCCCAGCCCGGTCGGGCCGCGACCGTGGAGGCCTTCTGCCCGCAACAGACGGTGTCTGCGAGGACGATGATGTCCGGGCTCGCCGAGACGACGTATTCGGCGGAGAGCTGCGGGTAGCCGAACCCGGCCGAGTCGGCGGCGTCGGCGATGTTCTCGAGGCCTAGCGCGCTGTAGACCTGGCCAATGAAGGTCTTCGACGTCGCCGAGAAGAGCGTCGGATCGAGTTCGTGGTAGACCGAGATGCCCGGCCGGCCCTTCCTCGCGTCGGCGACGATCGCGCCGATCTTCCTCTTCATGACACCGACGAGCTTCACGGCATTGCCGTCTCGACCCGTGACCTTCCCGAGCTGGCGGATCTGCTGGTATGCGCCCTTGAAGCTCTTCGCGCCATCCTGGTGGAGGACGGCGATGCCGAGCCGTCCGAGCGCCTCGGACAGCCCCTTCGGGTCGTAGGCGATGACGACGAGGTCAGGTCGATATCCCGCAATCGCCTCGACGTTCGGGGTGAAGCCCGAGAGGGCGGTCTTCGGCGCGCTCTTGGGGAAGTCGGATTGGTCGTCGACCGCGACGACCTGGGGTCCCGCACCGATCGCGAAGAGGGTCTCGGTCGCGGTCGGCGAGAGCGAGACGATGCGCGTCGGCCGCTTCGTGACGGTGACCTTGCCGTTCGAGCCGATGACGGTGACCGGATACTGGCCAGTGGCCGACGAGCCACCGGAGGCTCCGGCGACCGCGAGTGCCAGAGCAGCGACCGCCGCACCGGCGAGGACGAGAAACGAGCGAAGCACCTGAATCCTCCCTTCCACGAGGGGATCTGGGTTATGGGGAGCACGACAGGTCTTCTGACTCGGGGCTCCCTCCCTCGCCGCCTTCCCGGCTTGCGCCAGTGGCTTCGTGGCGGAGGAGCAACTCCCCTTACAGCGGCGGGACCGTCCCGGACTCGCACCGGGTTCCCTCACCGTGCTCCGTGGTTGCGGCCGAGCCTATCATCGGATGATGCGCGGGTCGTTCGTCCGAGACTGGCTTCCCGTCCTCGCCTGGGCGGCCGTCATCTTCGCCTTCTCGTCGATCCCGGACCTCGGGACCGGTCTCGGAACCTGGGATCTCGTGCTCCGGAAGCTCGCCCACACGGCCGAGTACGCGATCCTCGGCGCTCTCCTGGTGCGCGCCACCGGGCGAGCCGGCCTCGCGCTTGCGCTCGGAACCTTCTACGCGGTGACCGACGAGGTCCACCAGGTCTTCGTCGCCGGCCGGCACGGCTCGCCCATCGACGTCGCGATCGACGCCGTCGGGATCGCTGTCGGGATCGCGCTCTGGCAGTCCGTGCGAGCGCGGCGTCTCGCGTGACGGCGGCGCCGCTCGCCATCGATCTCGATGCCCTCGGGGACACACATCCGCTGTGGTCCGCGTGGCTCGAGTCGGTCAGTGGAGTCCTCGCCATCGACCCCGCGTC
>DASTWH010000248.1:0-2127 GCA_035758735.1 Gaiellaceae bacterium | reverse complement strand
ACGAGCCTTCCAATTCAACGCCTCGCAACCAGCTACCCTCCGGAATCCAGTTGAACACCGAAACGCTTGTATCGAGCTCGAAGTTCAGCTTGTGCGTGTACGCTCGAGGATCTGTCGGCCTTGTGGCGGGGCTGAACTTGTCGACGACGTCGAAGTGGGAGGTGACCCATCCGCGCGTGCGGTTCGCCGAAAGCCAAATGAGGTTAGTCTCGAACTCCAGCTCCGGCGTGCTCTCCGGATCGAACGGAAGGAAGATGGCCTCGACAGTGAACTCCAGCCACGACGCTCGCGTCGGGAGACCGAGAGAGAGAATGACCTCGAATTCAGTTTCGCGCGGCTCACGGGTCGTCGTTCCCTGCTCATCGACCGTCCGGGGTGAACCAAACAGGTTCGTGAACGTGACCGTCGGTTCCACCTTGAATTCCGGCGTGCACAGCACGCGACAAGCGGGCGTCGTCTGCCCAGCAGCCTCCAATGCACTCAGTAGGCACACGACGAGGACCATCAGCACGGTTCTCACGTGCGTGCGTCCCGTTTGTGTCCGTCGGTAATGGACACGATGTGCCCGGCGCGCATCTCGATCACACGGTCCGCAAGGACGGCCGCATCCTCCACGTCGTGCGTGACGTACAGCATCGGGAGACTCAGCGCGCGCTGAAGCCGAGCGAGCTCGTCGCGAACTGTCGCGCGCAGCTCCGGGTCCAAGCTTGCAAGCGGCTCGTCAAGGAGGAGTACGCGCGGCTGCCCGACCAGGGCGCGGGCGAGAGCGACGCGCTGCTGTTCGCCACCTGAGAGCTCGTGCGGATACCGAGTCGACAGGTGCTGAATGCGAACGAGTGACAGCACTTCATGCGCTCTCGGCCCGCGGGAGGCTCGCGGCGTCCTGGCCGAAGCGAGGACGAAGAGGAGATTCCCCTGCACCGTCAGGTGCGGCCAGAGGGCCAGATCTTGAAAGACGAATCCAACGCTCCGTTCGTGAGGGGGCACGATACTGCGATGCTGGACTGATACCTGAGCGCCGGACATCCAGATCTCGCCCGCGTCGGGAACATCCAGGCCGGCGATCAGTCGCAGCAGCGTGGTCTTGCCGGAGCCGCTCGGTCCCACGATGACAACGCCTTCGCCGGATCCGACGTCCAGCGACACACCATCGAGCGCCTGATGTGCGCCGAACCGCTTACTGACGCTCGCAACTGCGAGCCGCGGCGTACTCACCGGGCCTCCCGGAGCGAGACGGCCGCTCCGAGTGCCGCGAGAGGCGCGAAGATGACGGCGGTCTGAAACAACGCTAGCGCCGCGACGTGGGGGGAGGGGGTATTGGCGATGATCGTATAGACGCGAATCGGCAGAGTGGATTCGCCCGGCGGTGCGACGAGTATGCTGACGCCTAGCTCGCCGAAGACCAACACGAACGCGATGACCCAGGCCGCAGCCAGCCCGAACCGCATCTGCGGAAGGACAATGTGCCACATGGTGCGCAGCCACCCTGCGCCGCTGACCGCGGCGGCCTCCTCGTGTGAGACCGGCACGTATCGGGTCGTGGCGGCAAGCGCCAGCGCGGTTATCGGAATGAACCTCGCCAGATATCCCAGAACGAGCATGGCATCGGTTCCGTAGACCGCGCCGAGGGGCCCCGATCGGTTCCACAGACCAATCAGCCCCACGCCCACGATCGTGCTCGGCACGGCGAAGAGGACCACGAAGAGAACGTCTACGCCTTTTCCCAACCCGCCACCCGATCTGGCTCGGGCGTAGCCGAGCCACACGGCGACGGTGACAACGGCCGTTGCCCCTATCGTCGCGAGCAGCAGGCTGTTCACCATGGCCCCACGCGAGTCAGCAAGCACCGAGAGCAACGAGCGGGCGCCGAGCGCCTCGCCCAGAAGGATCGCGAGCGGGAGCACGAGGGCAACGAACAGGATGCCCATCGCGGCCACGGTGGCCGATCGGCGCCACTGATCGAATGGAACGGGGTGCGTACCGGCACTTCGGTGAGTAACCACGAGCCGGTCGCCGAGGAGAGCGACGGCGACCAGCGCAACCACGAGGCACAGGAGCAGAAGCGGCACGGCCATCACAAGGGCGCGGCTGAAGTCATAGAGGGCGGCGAAGGCCGTGAACACCTCC